>CANPZJ010000005.1 GCA_947588795.1 uncultured Bacilli bacterium | reverse complement strand
ATTTAGACCATTTTTCACCTTCTAATTTAATTTCAATTTCGTGAACATTTTTCATAAATATTTCCCTCTTTCAAATACTTCTATATTATATTATAAATATTTAATTATAGCAATTAAATTTTATTACCTTTTCCTTATTAATTTAGTTTCACTTTCATTATCTTCACGCGTTAAAGTTGCTAAATAATCACCATATATATCAATATTATTTGGTATATTATATTCAGCCACTATGGATTTATATTGATTTATTAAAGCTAATTTTTCACGAGCAGTTGCCACTATCTTTTCCATATTATCACCAATAATTAATATTTGCGTAGGTATGGCAACTTTTTGCCCATTAAAGATATTTCTAACATTATATGGAGCAAATAAAGTTTCTACTACATAATTGCTTTGCATTTCTTCTGGATTATCACATCCATCTTTTAAAATACCCATCATAAAGTATGGACAATTTTGTTCATTACTTTGAACAAATAATAATTTTTCCGCATTACTATGAAAAGTTGCTCCATTAGATTTTTCTTCAAATGTTGGTTTATCAAAATTAATTACCCCAAAGTTAAAATCACTAAAATTAGATAATTTTTCAAAAATAGAACATTTAACCATCATTTTTTAGTAATTAAATACTCCACCATGTTCATAATCATATTTTAAAGCATCCTCAATATGCTCTAATAACAATTTTAAAAAACCGTATGATCCACTAAAATTATTATCTGTACCTAAAACATTTTCTCTAAAGTATTTAAAATAATCACCAGATAAATTTTTATAATCTATTCCCAACATATGACATAAGTTTTTACAAGCTATTTCAAAAGTAAATTGACTACCATCAGACAAAATAATATCATATTCTTTTTCTTTATAATTTTTATCAAAATTATCAACTGCTTGGAATAATTTATCAGCTACATTCTCTGCATATTTAATACCAGGATACGGCGTTTTTCTCGCCCAATCTGAAACATAACTTAATTCTTTTAAAGTAATCATATTAACCCCCTTAAAACAAGTAATATTATAGCACAAATGTCAAATTGTGTCAATTTATCCTCTTATGTTCCATATCATAAGGCCAATTATCTTGAAAAGAATTGTAATAGTCCATTTCATTTTTTAATTTTAATTTATCTAATTTACTTTGATATTCATCTTCCGTAATATTCTTAATTTGCCTATAAGTATTTAATATAGTTGTATATATAACATTAAAAGGTATTTCTTTATTACAATACTTAATAACATAATTACTCATATCATTTATAAAATTAGTAAATAATAAATTATTAAAACTTGAATATTTCTTATGCATTTCCAAATAATAATCATAATCTATTTGATAAATAATTTTCATAAAATATTTAAAAATATAAATCTTTCTACAACCTTTATTAAGTAAAATATTAATTCTATTATTAAATTCTTCTAAAGATTGTACATCAAAAAAGAAATCGTAAATATTAAGTCTTTCTAAATCATTTTCTAAAGTAGTTTGTCTATTAGTCATTAACGCATGACTAAATATAGATTTGTTATCCCAAGTAGGATCACTTACATATATACCATTTATATTATATTTATCATCTTTTAATTTAACTAATACCCTTGCATGTACTTCTTCTTCTATTGTTTCATCTTTATAATGCTCTAAAGTTAATAAAAACTCTTTAGCATCTATCCCAAAATAAGATAAAGATGCTACAAGTAAAATACTATAATCTGAACATACAGTATATTTACTATTAAATAAATATTTTAAATTACCTTGTTTATAAACAGGATAATTGTCTGGATAACTATTATATTTTTTAAAATTACATACTTTATCATATACGAGTAAAAATATTTCTAAAGATGATAAATTATATTTATCTTTAGCTATATCTATAGAATTTAAAAATTTAGTTAAATCATAATAAAATTTAATAAATTCAGCATAAGTAAAAGTAAAACCAAGATAATGAATCATAACATAAGGATACTTATCAATTATATTAAGAAGTTTTCTCATATTATTTATTGAATTAATATTAATAAATAATTCTATTTTTTTATGATTATTCTTTAAAGTTTTTACTAAAGCACAAAGTTTATTTATATAAATATGATTACTTTCAGTATTATTACAAATAGAAAAAATAGTGTTATTTGAATACTTAAATAAACTATTTAAAAATTTTAAATTTATTTCTCTACTATTTAAGCTTTTCATATATAATCCTTTCCCTTTGCGAATGTTATTATAAAGTATAAAAGTAATAATTACAATAAAAAAAGCAACTATGAGGTTAGTGGTGCCGCTAACTGGTAACAATTTCTCTATTATATCCTTTGCAATACTTTCGACAAAATTTCTAAAAATTAGGCATTTTCTTTTAAAACTCTACATACTAAAAATGATTATTTGCATAAATTATAGTAGGTGATTATAATGTTTGGTCCAAGAATACCTACCTTTTCACTAACTAGTATGCTTGGTGGTATTTCGAAAACTTTGGGAGTAGTAAATCAAATAATACCCATTTATAAAGAAGCAAAACCAATGATTAATAATGCAAGAAGTGCATTAAGTTTAATAAAAGAATTTGGGAATACTACCACTAACAAAGTGATAAGTAATACACAAAAGAATATGGCTCCGATTAAAGAAAAAATTAATAATTTAAACATACAAAAAGGTCCTACTTTTTTTCAATAAGACCTTTTAATAAATAATTTTCAAATAATATAGTTAATTTTTTCTTTAAGGGGACTTTATTTAAAAGTTCTCTATTTTTATTTAATAAATAATTATAATATTCTTTATTATTACTTATACCAAATAATAATTCTTTTTTAGATAAGCATTGTTTACCTTTTAAATATAACATAATTATATAGTAATGATTTTTTTCTTGTACAATTTTTTCTTTAATTAATTTATATCCTAATTTATTTAAATTTTTTCTTAATTTAAAGTGTTCATTATTACTAGAAATTATTAATTTATTAGGGGCTTGTTTATTTTTTAAAATATTTAAGATAGTACTAGTACCCATACCGGCAATTACAGCTGTATTAAAATCAATATTAATATTATTAAAGCCATCACTTACAAATGATTTTATATTTAAGTGATATTTTTTAAAATTAGTTTGGGCTTGTTTTAAAGCATTATTAGAAATATCACTAGCATATACATCTTGACATAAATTATTTTGTTTTAGATAAATACTTAAATAACCATGATCACAACCAACATCTAAAACAATATCTTCTTTATTTATGAGTGATGAAAGTGCTTTTATTCTTTCACTATTCATTTAGTTATCCAAGAAATCTTTTAATTTTTTAGCACGAGATGGATGACGTAATTTACGTAGTGCTTTGGCTTCAATTTGTCTAATACGTTCTCTTGTTACATTAAATCTTTTACCAACATCTTCTAGAGTATGGCAAGTGCCATCAATAAGACCAAAACGAAGTTCTAGGACTTCTTGTTCTCTTGGTTGAAGAGTTTGAAGTACTTCTTTAATTTCTTCTTTTAAAATTTCATTTTCAGTATATTCTTCAGGTGAAAGTGAACTTTCATCTTTTAAGAAATCCCCTAGATGAGAATCATCTTCTTCCCCAATTGGAGTTTCTAGTGATACTGGTTCTTGACTAATCTTAATAACCTCTCTTACCTTGTCAACAGATATACCCATTTTTTTAGCTATTTCTTCATCAGATGGTTCTCTATTTAACTCAAGAGTCATTTGTCTTTGAATTCTAACCATTTTATTAATAGTTTCAACCATATGAACTGGTACACGAATAGTACGTGCTTGATCAGCTAGAGCTCTAGTTATGGCTTGTCTTATCCACCAGGTTGCATAAGTTGAGAACTTATAACCTTTATCATAGTCGAATTTTTCAACTGCTTTCATTAAACCAATATTACCTTCTTGAATTAAATCTAAGAAAAGTAGGCCTCTTCCAACATATCTTTTGGCAATACTTACAACTAGACGAAGGTTAGATTCGGCTAGAATTCTTTTTGCATCTTCATCACCATCAGCAATACGGACACTAATATTCATTTCTTCTTCACTTGATAATAGACTAATACGACCAATTTCTTTTAAATACATTCTAACCGGATCATTAATATTGACATCTTTAGTTATTTCCGCATCATCTAATATTATTGGTTCTGTTTCTAAGTCGGCTGGATTTTCACCAGATTCTTCCGCATCTTCGGCATCTTCTTCTGTTACAACAGAAATACCAGCATCAACAAAGGCATTATAAAGTTCATCTAAAGTATCACTATCTATTTCTAGACCTTTAAGAGATTCTGCTAATTCTTCAAAAGTAATAAAACCTTTTTCTTCTCCTTTTTTAATTAATTCTTCTTTTCTTTCATTAAATGTTTTAATTTCTACCATAATTACACTTCCTTCTTTTTTTCTAACATTTTCTTTTGCATCGCAATTTGTTTATTGATATCTTTTAATTGTTCATTTATATCTGTTTCTGTATGTATTTTATCTTTTATTTTTTTCATATTATCTAGATGCATTAAATTATCTATTGCTTTAATATAATCTAAGAATATATTATCATCTAAATCTTGGACATCTACTACTCCACATATATTATGAACTAAATCTCTAATTTTATCGTCATTTTCCGCATAACTTAGAAAGTCCGCTAAATTAATTTTATTATCATGATTTTTAATATAATATTCTATTTCGGTGATTAAATTTCTTTCTTCCGGATTTTTTAAAAATCCTAATTTACTATTAAATATTTTTAAATATTTAGCATCACTCATTAAATAATATAATATATAATTAACACATATCTGATATTTATCTTTTTTTACTACTTGATTTGGAACTACTATAGGTTGTTTTACTTCTTCTTTAAAAGTAATTTCACTCTTTAACATTTCATAATCAAGGTTATATTCTTCACTAATTTTCTTTAAAGTTATTTCTTTCGTTAAATTATCTGCACTATCAATCATCTTTAAGACATCTTTGATATATGATACCAATTCATTAGTATTAGATAAATCTTTATTTTGTTTTAAATACTCTAATTTATAATCAAAATAACTTAAAGGACTCTTTATAACATCTTGGAAGGCTTTTTCACCAAACTTAACAATGTATTCATCAGGGTCTTTAGCCCCTTTTAATCTTATAACTTTAACATTAACACTTGCATGAGTAAGAAGATCACCAACATTAATAGTAGCAAGTTCACCAGCTGCATCATTATCAAGCATTAAAAATATTGGTACTCTTAATTTTTTTAATATTTCTACTTGTTCTTTCGTAATAGCTGTACCCATTAAGGCTAAAGTGTTTTTGCATCCACTTGAATACATTCTAATGGCATCCATATTGCCTTCAACTAATATAGCACTCTTACTTTCTCTAATATATTTTTTGGCATTATAGTAATTAAATAATAAATTACCTTTTTTATAGATAGCAGTTTCTTTGGTATTAATATATTTAGCTAAATCTTCACCATTAAATATTCTTCCAGTAAATCCTACTGTACTTCCATCTAAATTAGTAAGAGGTATCATTATTCTATTAATAAATTTATCATGAGCATCTATTCCATCTTTCGAAATTAAACCCAAATCATCTAATTTATTAATATCATAATTTTTCTTTTTCAAAACATTATAGAGATAGGTTTTATTATCTAGAGCAAATCCTATTTGAAATTCTTTAATGATATCATCGGTAATATTTCTCTTAAGTAAATATTCTTTGGCTTTAACTCCTTCTTTGCTATTTAAATTGTTTTGAAATATTTTAGTAGCAAATTCCATTATTTCATAATCTTCTTTAAATTTGCTATCTACTTTTTTTATTGGGGTAAAATCAAGAGGAATACCAACTTTATCAGCTACTTTTTTAACAGCCTCTAAAAAAGAAATATTTTCGTAGTTTTGGACAAAAGTAAAAACATTACCTCCTTTACCACAAACAAAGCATTTGAATAATTGCCGATCTTTAGATACTGACATACTTGGTGTATGATCATCATGAAAAGGACAAATACCAAAATAATTCTTTCCTTGTAGTTTTAGAGGAATATAGTCTGATATGATATTTACTATATCAGCAGAATTTCGTATTTCATTGATTTTTTCTTCGCTAATTCTTTCCATTTTCCTATCTACACAAAATTTTCCCTTCTATATATATATATTAGCGCTACCTACTCGATTTCCTTTTTTTATTGTAAATTTTTTGTAATTTTTGACAACTTTCGTCATATTTTTGATATAATTCATCACTTTTAGCCTTTTTTTCTAATATTTTTTCTTCTGATAATTTTTCTTTAGCCAAATTAAGTAAAGTCATAAAATTACTCTCTTCAGTTTCTAAATCACTTTGCAATATTTTAATAACAATCTCTTCAATTTCTGGTGTAGTTTCCATAAGTACACCAAAACTAATATATAAATCAATTAAATTTTGGGCATAATAATATGGTTCTAAATCAATTACATCTTTATTATTTACTTGTTCATTAAATCTTTCAGCACTCACCTCCATTTTTTTACCTATAAATGTTTGACAATTTTTCGCAATTCGATCACATTTATCAAATAATTCTCTAGAATTATTAAATATATTTTGCATATAGGATAAATTATTTTTTATATTTTTACTATTACTAATAGCATATATGAAAGAAAGTATTCCTATTGGCCAATAAGTTAATAAAAGTAAAGTAGAAATTAAATATAAAATAGTCTTTAAAATATCTAATTTCTTTTTATTAATATTTAATTCTAAATCAATATTATTAATATTTAAACCAATTTCATATTGTTTATATTGAAGTAAATTAATTTTAAATGCCCATAATATACTTTTATAGTAGCTAAGCTCTTCATTATTTAGAATTTCCTTAAAGCATTCACTTAAAGATTTTTCTATAGATTCAAGTTTTTTATATAAATCATCTAACATATACTTCACCCCTTCAAAATGCAAATAATATTATACTAAAAAATTATTTTTAGTCAAGAAAAAAAGCCTAATTTCTTAGGCCACTTTTAATATTGTAATATTATATCCACCATTAGGACTTTCAACTAGAACTGTATCACCAGATTTATGTCCTTTAATAGCAATACCGATTGGAGACTCCACTGATATTTTATTATTAAATGGATCTGCTTCAACTGATGAAACTATTTTATATTCTTCTTCATCACCATCATCATCTTTAATGGTAACAACTGAACCTATACCAATTTTACTTCCCTTTTTCTTATCTACTATTTTACTATGTTCTAGTTTATATTCTAATTCTTTTATTCTAGCTTCAATTTGCGCTTGATCATTACGGGCAGCATCATAATCAGCATTTTCTGATAAGTCTCCCATTGCTCTTGCTTCTTTTAAAGCCGTAATAACTTCTTTTCTTTTAACATTTTTAAGTTCATCTAACTCTGTCTCTAACTCTAAATATCCTTCAGCAGTTAGTTCGAATAAATCTTCTTTTTTCATTAAAAATTTCTCCTTTTCGTTGACTTACAAAATGATACTACTAATTTATCTATTTGTCAAATAATTTTAAGCGCATCATTGTGTATTTTTCTAATTCTATGTCTAAAGGTAGGTAAACATGCATCATTGGGTGTCTTGCTACCTCTATAATGCTTCCTTCTTCATCAATTATTTCTTTAATAGTATATGTATATTCTTCCATATTTGGACCAAAAAATTCAACTACATCACCAACTTTAAAATAATTTCGTTGCTCAATTAAAACTCGTTTATCCTTTTTATCATAATCTAGAACAATACCCAAGAAATCTTGATTACTTACTTCCATCCTGTCTTGAAAATAACTTTCATTAACACCTGGAAATTTTTGATAAAATTGGGGTACTGTATCACGATTAGCCACTCGATCTAATATATTTTTGTAATATACCTTTTCTTTTTCCGTTAAAGTATGATTATTAATACCATCAATAATTTTACGATAACAATTAATTACTGTAGCAACATAATAAACAGAACGCATTCTTCCTTCTATTTTAAACGAATTTACGCCAATATTAATCATATCTTCAATATAATCTACCATATTTAAATCTTTACTCATTAAAGTAAAATCTGGTTTTTCTGGAGTTTTAAAGACCCACCTGCATATTTGGGCACAGCCACCTCTATTTGAATCTCTATTAGTAGTGTAATTTGATAATACACATTTACCACTTATGGATGTACACATCGCCCCATGAATAAAGCATTCAATATCGGCATTTGTTTCTTTTTTTATTTTAATGATATCTTCTCTAGTGGCTTCTCTTCCTAAAACAAATCTTTCCACCCCTAAATCTTGCCAAAATTTAATGGCTTCATAATTTAAAATACTTGCTTGGGTTGATAAAATAACTGGTATTCCTTTTTTTATGGCGAGAGTTACGGCCACAATATCACTGACAATAACAGCATCTACCCCTAAATTTTTTAATTTATCTAAATATTCATCTAGACCAACTAAATCTTTGTCATGAAAAACAATATTAACCGTTACATAAACTTTTTTCTTTAAATTATGAGCAAATTCACATGCTTCTTTTATTTCGTCAATACTAAAATTTTTGGCATTAGCTCTTAGGCTATAATCTTTACCCCCAATATAGACGGCATCAGCGCCATATAAAAGGGCTATTTTTAATCTTTCTAAATCGCCAGCTGGAGAAAGTAACTCAGTCATTATTTTCTCCTCCTTTCAATTTAAAGATAGTTTCTTGATATAAAAATCCAGTATCAGTTTCTAATTTAGATGTACCTTCCAGTAATTCTTTGATATCTTGAACACTTAAAAATGCACTATTAATGAAGAAGTATTTAGCAGGTAATTCTAATAATTCTAGTCCATTAAATACAGGATTATGATAAAAATAAGTACCATATTCATTTTCCATTACTAAAAAGTCATGATTAGTATTAGTAATATTTAACTCATTTTGATAAGGAATTTGATGAAATTTAGTATAGTTATCTAAAAGATGCCTTCTAGAGTACATTGCTCCGACATAACCTAAAACAAAAAGAGTTAATTTATCTGGTAAATAATTTATTATTTCTTCTATTTCCTTTTTAGTAATATCAGTAGATACAATAACAGAATCAACATATTTTAAATAAATATTAATAGATTTTTTATTAGTATTAAAATGACTTAAATAAAGTATTTTTTCCATTTTTAAATCTTTAATTATTTGTAAAATACCTAAATCATCAAAAATAATACCTTTAAATTTATTTATATTGTTATTTATTAATTCTTTTAAATCATCTATTCCTTTATTATCAAGTATTCTATTTATTAAAATATAACTATTATTAGGTATTTTAGAAATTAAAAAAGTATTAGGATAACCTACACAAAATCCTTCTAAAGGATAAACATAAGTATTTATTCCTAATTCTTTTAAATTTTTAATATCTTCTTCTTTATTTAAAGTAATTAATATTCTATTTTTCATTTTTCCAGGTACTAACTGAAAGCCCATCACCAATATCATAGAATTTAGTTTCAAATTCTGGATTTTCTTTTAAATAATCGATATAACTTTCAATTTTTTTAACTAAACTTTTTAAGTTTTTACTTTCAATATTATCAGAATCACCCACATAACCATGGAATTTTAAGTTATCAGAAATAATTGCCCCATCACTCTTTAAGAAATATTTATATTTTTCAAAAAATTTAGTATATTGACCTTTAGCAGCATCAATAAAAATTAAATCATATTTAACATCTTCTGATAAATTGACATCTAAAGCATCTTGAAAGACAACATTAATTTTCTTATCCATGCCACATTTTTTGACATTTTTTAAGCATTCCATGTATCTTTCTTCATCTCTTTCAATCGTTGTAACAAAGACATCTTCAGATGCCCCAGCCATTAAAATAGCAGAGTATCCTATAGCTGATCCTATTTCTAAAATATTTTTGACATTATGTTCTTTAATGTATTTCATAATAAACGCAATTGATTTTTTCTCAATTATAGGAACATTTTTTTCACTTGCGTATTCTTCCATTTCCAAGATTGTTTGTTTCATATTTACCACCTAACTATATTGTCGAATCAAATCTTGATGTTCAGCATATGTTTTGGCAAAATGTAATTTGCCATCTTTATCTGCGTAAAAATAAAGATAATTAGTTGAACTTGGATTAAATACTGCTTTTAGAGAATCTTCACTTGGATTACTGATTGGTCCAACCGGAAGACCTTTAACAGTTTTATTTCTTACACTTGTATTATATGCATTTTGACTATCTAGGTCACTATCGGATAAGCCATCAACTATTTCCTTTTGAACACCATAAGATGTTGTAACATCCATTCCTAAAGCCATATTTAAATCCAATCTTTTATAAATTATTTGACTAACTATAGGCCGATCATCTTTGGCCATAGTTTCGTTCTCAATAATACTAGCCATTGTTAGAATTTCATGAATACTATACTTAGATGCATTAATGGCAGCACTATAATTATCTAACACATTGCCACATTTATCAAGCATTTTTTCAATTATACTCTTAATACTCTCATCTTTATAGAACTCATAAGTAGCTGGAAATAAGTACCCTTCTAAAGGATAATACAAATTACTATTAAGAATTGAATCATCTAAAAAGTCATATTTTTTAATTAATTCTTTTAAATATTCTTGATCACCCATTACTTTATATATATCTTCTTCACTATAACCTAATTTCTCATGAATAAGTTTAGCATAATCAGTAACTTTTTTACCTTCAATAAAGGTAATAATTACTGTATTTTTGATAATACTACCACTATTTAATTTATCAAATATTTTTTTCGTATCTAAACTACGATCTAATTCATAAGTACCAGCTTGAATTATAATATTACGATGTAATTTTAAATAAATTAAAGTTGCTATTTTACTTTTAATTAATTTAGATTTAGATAAATTATCTACTATTTCTTTGGTACTTGTACCTGATTCAATATTAAATTTAACTACTTCTGATTTTTTACTAACACTAGTTAAGCCATAAAAATACATACCTATCATTAGTAAAATTACCACTAAAATACAAATTATAATTATTATTATTCTTTTAACACTTTTCTTTAATTTCATCTATAACCACTTCTATTCTTCTATTTTTTTAAGTAAATTATTAATTAAATCTATTTCTTTATCATTTAACTTTTTTAAATTATCTTTATTTTGTTTACCTGCATATGCTTGTTTACTATAATTATCTTGATAAATTAAATAAATATTGTTATCTTTTTCTATTTTAAAAAGCAATTTAAATTCTTTTTTAATACCTTTACTATTTTCGATAATCATTTATTCACCTTTTTTAAATAACTTTCTAAAATAAGACAGGCTGCGATAGCATCTATTTTATTTTTCGTATTTTTAATATTTTCATTATTACTATGAATAATATTTTCAGATTCTTTAGTAGTAAGTCTTTCATCTTCTAAAATAACAGAAATATTATTCTTCTCAAGTAGTTCTTTAAAATCAAGACTTCTTTTACTGGCAAACCCCATACTACCATCCATATTTTTAGGTAGTCCTAAAACTACTTCAGTAATATTATAATTATTAATTATTTCTTTTAATTCATCTATAACACTTGCATAATCTTCAAAGGAAAATTTAATAACTTTTAAAGGACTTACTAATGTATTCGTTTTATCAGTAATACTTATCCCTAAAGTAGTTGTTCCTAAATCTAGTCCTAAATACCGCATTATTTACCCTCGTATGAGTTGATAAGCGCTAGTAAAACTTCTTCTCTTTTTAAAGTTTTAATCTTTTCTCTGGCACCTTCAAAATTAGAAATATAAGTGGGATCTCCAGTTAAAAGATAACCAACTAATTGATTTTCTGCTTTATACCCCTTTTTCTCTAAAGAAGTAATTATTTCATTAATTGTAATTAAAATCATTTCTTGTCTTAAAGCTGCAACATTAAATATACTAGTCTTATCCATAAATACCATCTTCCTTGAAATAATTCTATCAAATTATCAATTCTTTTTCAATATTTACAATTTATTAAAATATTAGTAGAAGTTTAATAAAAAATAAAAGAGAAAGATATTTTTATAAATAAAATTTTCTAGTTCTAACATTATATATTGAAACAGTATCTAAATTTTTTTCTACTATATTTAAAAGATAATTATTATAATCCATTGGTGATATTTCGTTTATTCTTTCAAAAAAAATCTTTACAGCAAAAATCATTAAATATAAGTTACCATTTGTTTTAGCAATTAATTCTTTTATTGTTTCATCACTAAACATAAAACTAACATGTCTTGAAATAACATTTTTATTTTGTTTGTTTACAATTGCTTTATCTAATATCTTTTTTACTACATTTACATCATGATTATAATTCATCATAATCAAAGTATTATCTTTAGAAAGAATATTTAATTTATCTGAATTATTTATAATATTAGGATCTGATATAGTAGCCACAACTGTTAAATACTTTTTTAACATATTATACATATATGTTTGATATAAATGCATATATGGTTTTTCAATATCAAAATTATCTAATACTACAGTTAAACTTTCATATTTTAAATATTTAGTTGCTATATTTAGAAATTCTTCTATTAAAATTTCTGGATTATTTAAAATGTTTTTATCAATACTTGTTGCATCTAAATCATATCTATTTAAATTATACATTGCTAAAATATCATTTTGAATATTAAATATTTTAGTATTAAAAAATAGAAAATGTTCTACATAGCATCTTAAAAAATTTTCTTTTATATATAAAAGCATTTTTTGTAATATATTACACACTTGATATAGTTTAGCAAAATCATTATGTATCTCTAAAGGAAAAATAGCCATTAAAGTAGTATCTATAACAGGTTTGGTAGTTTTTTTATTTGTATCAACATATTTTAATAAAGTAGTAGTTTTTCCAGAACCTTCTCCCCCAACTAGAAAAACCCCATTGTTTTGGACTTTATTTATTTCATTAATAATTAAATTAATAGGCTTAATATATAAATTTCCTTTATTCACATTATACTCCCCCCTAATTGGTGAATATTATATATTAATTTTTGATTAATGTAAATATAATTTAATCTACTACAACAAATTTATATTTATTATTCTTTATTTCCACATAAGAATTTTCATTATAATATTCTTTAGATATAGGGTCACTTACTTTATCTAAATATTTATTTTTATATAATTCTTTTAAAGTAATTTTATCTTCTAAACATTTTTTATCATAATAACATTCTTTAGCCTTTTCTACTATTTTATCTTCCACTACTTTATATAAATTTTGGTTGTGATTTTTAATTACTTTATAAGTAGTAGGTATACCTATAATTAGAATAATTATTATAATACTACTTATTATTATAATTTTATTTGTTTTCATAATTATCCCCATAATAATTCTTAATAAATTCTTCTTTAAATTCTTCTAAAGTATCTGTTTTTATATGACATCTTATTTCTTTCATTAAATTAGTTAAGAATGTTATATTATGAATAGATAATAGACGTGCTCCAAAAGTTTCATCAGCCGTAATTAAATGTCTAATATAGGCTTTAGTATAATTTTGACAAGCATAGCAATTACAAGTATCATCTACTTTCGTAAAATCTTCTTTATATTTACTATTTTTTAAATTTATTTTACCATATTTAGTATAAGCATGACCATGGCGCGCTAGTCTAGTTGGTGATACACAGTCAAATAAGTCAATTCCACGCATAACATTTTCAATTAAATCAATTGGGTCTCCTACTCCCATTAAATAACGAAGTTTATCTTCTGGTAAATATTTCGTCGCATAGCCAACCATTTTATACATTGTCGGTTTATCTTCACCAACAGAAGTTCCACCTACAGAATAGCCATCAAAATCCATCTTTACTAACTCTTCCGCACAATGGCGACGTAAATCTTCATATTCACCACCTTGAACTATGCCAAATAACATTTGATTTTCGCTCTTAAAGGTATCTTTGCCTCTTTTAGCCCATCTTAATGTTCTTTCAACACTTTCCTTACAATATTCATAAGTACTTGGCCACTTTACACATTCATCAAAGCTCATTACAATATCACTACCTAAGTCCATTTGAATTTGAATTGATTTTTCCGGAGTTAAAAATAGACTATCCCCATTTTCATGATTTTTAAAATGAACTCCCTCATCAGTAATATCTTTTGGTTTTGCAAGACTAAATACTTGATAACCACCACTATCAGTTAATATGGGACCATCATAATTCATAAACTTATTTAAGCCCCCTGCCTTTTTTACAATATCTTCGCCTGGACGAAGCCATAAATGATAGGTATTGGCAAGTATTATGCCACAGCCAATTTCTTTTATTTCTTCTGGTGACATTGTTTTAACTGTCGCATTAGTACCAACTGGCATAAACATAGGTGTTTCATAAGTTTTACCATTATATATAAACTCTCCTAAACGAGCATTGTTTTTATTAGATTTTTGTTTTAATTTATATTCTAATTTCACGATATTCACCTTTTTCTTCTTGATAATTATAACAAAACTTGACAAATTATACAATATCTGCTAGAATAGACGCTAATTTTAAAGAAAGGGGTGTTTTTATGGCATTTCAAAATTATTTAGATGCTTATTATGACATTAATGTTATGAGAAAATTCTACCAATTTATTGAATTTACAAATTTCAAATTACTTACACCAGAAAGAATGGCTGAAATAGATCAATCAGTTGGTAAAATAAAGGGTGAGTTGGCTAAATACAGAAATAGAATGTCAATTATGGGAATAGTAGCAAATAGATTAATGGCATCATCACAAACTTTAGGATTACAAAATGGTGATGAAATTGCTTATTTTTATATAAAAGCTGTAGATGAAAATCTACTATATCTTGAAATTGCTAATTTAGCTGAAAACAAGGAAGAATTAAAAGAATTATGTAAAAGACAATTTGGTGTTTATGATAATGTCATTATTCAACTTGAAAGATATTTAGTAAATCGTCTAGATGCTTTACAAATTGAAAAAGATGCCGAAATTTCTATTTAATAAACATAGCATCTCCGAAAGAGAAGAATCGATAGTTCTTCTCTTTTGCTATTTCATAAGCATTTAAAATATATTCTCTTTTAGATAGAGCACTTACTAGCATTAAAAGTGTACTCTTAGGTAAATGAAAATTAGTAATTAAACCATCAATAGCCATAAATTCAAAACCAGGATAAATAAAGATATCAGTATTACCACAACATTCTTTAAATTCACCATATTTATGCATAACTGTTTCAAGTACTCTTGTACTAGTAGTACCAACAGCATAGATATTCCTATGTTCTTTTTTTGCTTTGTTTAAAATATCGGCAACGCCACTCTTCATTTCATAATATTCTGAATGCATATGATGTTCTTTAATATTTTCAACTTCAACTGGTCTAAATGTACCTAAACCAACATGCAGTGTAACATAACATACTTCTACTCCCATATCTTCTATTTCTTTAAGTAATTCCTTAGTAAAATGTAGTCCTGCGGTTGGAGCTGCTGCACTACCTAAATATTTAGCATAAACTGTTTGATAACGATCTTGTTCTTTAAGTGTTTCATGAATATATGGTGGAAGTGGCATTAAGCCAATTCTTTCAATAATTTCTAAAAATATTCCTTGATATTTAAAATTAACTCTAATAATGCCATCTTCTAATTTTTCTATTACTTCACATTCTAGAGTCTCACTAAATTTAATAATCGTACCTATATGTAATCTTTTACCAGGACGAGCTAAACATTCCCAAATATCATCCTCAATATTTTTTAATAATAATACTTCAATATTAGCATTAGTATCTATCTTTTTACCCATTAAACGAGCTGGTAATACTTTTGTATCATTTAATACTAAAACATCACCTTTTTTTAAATAATTTTTAATATTAAAAAATTTAGTATGTTCTACTTCACCTGTATCTTTATTTAAAATCATTAATTTAGATTCACTACGATTTTTAATTGGACTTTGGGCAATAAAACTACTATCAAGTTCATAATTATAATCATTAATATCCATATAATCACTTCCTTTAAGTATTATAAAGAAAAAAGGACTAAAAGTCCATTATTTACACATTAATTTTTGATAGTAAGAATTTTCTTGATAATAAATATAGAAAAATTCGCCACCTTCATTAAGCATTACATCATCATAACTAGTATCTTGACTCCATTTTAATTTTTGCATTAATTTATTACTAGCAATATTATGAGGTGAACATAAACAAATAAATTTTTCATAATTAGGATAGTTTTGACCCTCTATGGCAATTTTACTTAAGATATAAGTAGCAATACCTAAATGCCTATATTTAGGTAATATCATAATATCAATTGATAGATAACCAAATGCTGGTGATAACGTAATTAAACCAAGTAATTTATTATCGTAATATATACCATTTAAATTATTAGAATAAACAAAATTTACAAAACCAGTTAAATTATCTTTCGGTATTTTTAAAAAATCTTCTTTTATTATTGGTAATATTTCAATATTCATAATAAATCTTTTACTTTATTTAATAATTCTTCTTGAATGTCTTCAATTGTTCTAATATTATTATTTTTAACACATTCAATTTTAATAAAATTAAATAAGTCAGCCATTTCTATATAAGCTCTTTCCGCATTTCTAATATTTTCCTCAGAAGTTTCATGTTGGTCTAATTCTTCTCTATTTTTTTGTAACTTTTTACTATATTCATAAGGCATATGTAAAAATATCTCAATATCAGGTCTTGGTAATTCTAATAAATCATATTCTAGTTTTTCAAGCCATTTAAACATTTTAAATCTTTCATTTTTATCTTTTATTTTGCCGGCTTGATGTCCCATATTACTTGTTACATAACGATCTAATATTACGATATAATCTTTATTTAAATATTCTTTTATAATATCAACATTATACAATCTATCCGCAGCATAATAAAGGGATGCCACTTTAGCAGGTACATTATTAGCACCTTCCTTAAACCAACCATCACATATACTTTGTTTACCTAAGTATGGACCACCAACTATTTTACCAGTTGGGGTATCATACATTGGAAAAGATAACTCTACTACTTTATAACCTTCTTTTTCTAAATTTTCTTTTAAAAGTTCACTTTGTGTTCCTTTACCGGAACAATCAGTACCTTCAATTAATAATAACTTTCCCATCTTAATCACCTATTTCTGTGCCAATATTTTTGCCTTTAAAATAATCATCAATTTTATCATATTTATCGATATTCATTACTAATATTTTAGTTTTCGTTTCTTGACATTTTTTAATAGTATATAAATCCATTACTTGATATTCATTATCTAAAACATCTTGATAACTTAAATAATCAAATTTAGTAGCGTTTTTAAATACCATCGGATCATCATTATAAACTCCATCAACATTAGTCATTTTAATTATTAGATTAGCATCAAGAATATCTCTTGCTAAGATAGTGCCTGAATCAGTTGAATAACCACTTAAACCAACACCACCACCAAAGATAATAATACTACCCTTATCATATAAATTTTTTAATTTTTCCCTGCGATAATTTTCAATTAAATTAGGAAAATCAAATGGTGTTGAAATAATGCTATTAATATTATGATTTTCTAAATAATCTTTAACATATAAAGCATTCATTACTGTACCAAGCATACCAATTGTATCTCTGGTAACTTTTTCCATATCTTCATGTTCTCTTCCGCGAAAAAAGTTACCTCCCCCAATTACTAGAGCAATTTCATGATTATTTTCTTGTAATAATTTAATCGTTTTTAAAATAATAGCTAATTTCTCTTTAGCTACTAATTCATCATGATCTTTTAAAGCTTCTCCACTAAATTTTAAAATTATTCTACTCATTTATTTAACCTTTCATATATGACAAAATCATAAGCTATATCATTTTCTTTTAAATGATTAATTAGATGCTTTTGCCATTCATTATAATTAATTTTAGGAAAATAACTATCAGCATCTTTATCTTCAGCATTAATCTCTGTTAAATATAATTTATCAGCTCTATTATAAAATGCTTGATAAATAGAAGAACCACCAATTACAAAGTATTCTTCATCATCTTTTAAATCTTTAATTAATTTATTTAGATCATCATAAACTAATATACTCTTATCAGTTATATTATCTTTATTATTTTTAGTTATGACAATATTTAAACGATTAGGAAGTGCTCTGCCTATAGATTTATAAGTATTAAATCCCATTATCACTGGATGATTCATCGTTGTTTTTTTAAAATATTGCATATCTTCTTTTAAATGCCAAATAAGTTCATTATTTTTACCTATTTCGCCATTTTTACCAATGGCCGCGATTAAAGAAATCATACAGCCACCGGCATAGATATTTTGCCATGATGTTCATAATTAATTAGTTTAATATCTTTAAGTTCTTTTGAATTATCAAACTTATAAAAATCCTTTATTTCCGGATTTAACCATAATTTAGGAGCCGGAAAATCACCAAGTTCTTTATATCTTTTAATTTGTTCTTTAATACCATCAATCTGATTAACATAAATATGTAAATCTTTGGCATTATAATATAATTTACCTGGTTTTAATCCTGTTACTTGCGCAAGCATATGAATTAATACCGCATATTGGCAAATATTAAATGGCATACCTAAAGGTACATCATTACTCCGACATGTAACAATTGCATTAAGCTTTCCGTCAGTAACATCCCACATGGAATTCCAAACACATGAAGGAAGTACTGCTGTCTCTAAATAATCATCTTGCCATAAACTCATAATCATTCTTCTATCAGTTGGATTTTCTTTTAATTTTTTAATTAATTTATCCGTTAAATTAAATTTATTTACAATATAACCATAGGCTGTGCCAATAGTATGAGAATACTCTTTTGGAAATATCCGATCTTGATAATGACCATCTTCATCTATTTCCCATTCATTCCATATTTTTACACCACGTTCTTGTAACCATCTAACATCATTAGATTTAGCTTGATAAAACCAAAGCATTTCTAATACTGCGGATTTAAATGCCACAAATTTAGTAGTTAAAATTGGAAACTCTTCTTCTAAATCAAACTCAAATGATTTAAAAGGTATTTTAATAGTATCTATACCAGTTCTATTTTTAACTCTAGTACCTTTTTCTAAAATTTCTTCACATAATTCAATATATTTTTTATCCCACTTCGACATATTTACTCCTTAATAATTAAGTGGATACTTAGAAGTTAAATCTAATACTTCTTTCGTAAGTTTATCTAATACTTCAACACTATCTTTATTTTTCAAAGCTTCATCTATAATATGAGCAACTTTAACAAATTCTTCTTCTTTAAATCCTCTTGTTGTCATCGCAGGTGAACCTATTCTAATACCACTTGCTACCATTGCTTTTTCCGTTTCATTTGGAATAGTATTTTTATTTACCGTAATATGTATTTGATCAAGAAGTTTTTCTGCTTCTTTACCATTTACTCCGACACTACCTTTAACATCAAGTAGAATTAAATGATTATCAGTGCCACCACTTATAACGTGATATCCTAGTTTAATAAATTCATCACTCATTGCTTTAATATTTTTTAATACTTGTTCTTGATAAGTTTTAAATTCTGGTTGCAAAGCTTCATAAAAACTTTGTGCTTTAGCTCCAATTACATGCATAAGTGGTCCACCTTGGATACCAGGAAAAATAGTTTTATTAATTTTCTTAGCTATTTCTTCATTATTAGTTAAAATAATGCCACCTCTTGGTCCTCTTAAAGTTTTATGCGTAGTTGATGTAACAACATCAGCATAAGGAATTGGTGATGGATGAAGGCCTACTGCAACAAGTCCGGCAATATGAGCCATATCAACAAACATATAAGCTCCAACTTCATCACATATCTCTCTTATCTTTTTAAAATCAATTATTCTAGAATATGCTGATGCGCCAGCAATAATCATTTTTGGTTTTTCTTTTAAAGCTAACTCTCTTAGTGTATCATAATTAATCATTTCTGTTTCAGGATCAACATCATAACTAACTATTTCATAATCAATTCCACTAAAGTTTAAACTATAACCATGAGTTAAATGTCCACCATGATTTAAATTCATTCCCATTACTTTATCACCATGATTAAGTAGAGCTCTATATACTGCCATATTAGCACTTGATCCACTATGAGGTTGAACATTGGCATATTTACAATTAAATAATTTAGTAACATATTCAATTGCTTTATTTTCAAATATATCAATGTATTCACAACCACCATAATATCTTTTAGCTGGATATCCTTCCGCATACTTATTAGTTAAAATACTTCCTTGAATTTTTAAAACATCTTTTGAAACATAATTCTCTGATGCAATTAATTCAATATTTTCTTCTTGTCTTTTCCTTTCTAATTTTAAAGCTTCTTCTAAATATTTATCCATTTTTACCTCTCCTTTACTATAAATATTTATTTTATATTTTCTAATATATTATCAAAAATCATTGCAACTGTCATCGGTCCAACTCCCCCAGGAACAGGTGTTATATACGATACTTTTTCTAAAACATTAGCAAAATCAACATCACCAACGACTTTACCATCTACTCTAGATATGCCTACATCAATTACAATAGCTCCATCTTTAAGCATATCTTTTGTAATAAATTTAGGTATGCCTACAGCACTAATAACTATATCAGCATTCTTACTTATTTCTTTTAAGTTATTAGTGTAAGAATGACACATACAAACTGTGGCATTCTTACTAATTAATAAATTAAATAATGGTTTACCTACTATAATACTTCGATTAATTAAACATACATTTTTACCTTCTAAATTAATATGATAATAATCAAGTAATTTCATAATTCCTTTAGGAGTACACGATATATGACTTGGTTTACCTAAAACTAAATTACCTAAAGATATATTAGAAAAACCATCTATATCTTTACTTGGTTTAATTTTATTAAAACAATTTATAATATCAATTTGTTTTGGCACTGGACTCTGTAAAATAATTCCATTTACATCATCATCATTATTTAATTTATCAATTAAATTAATAACTTCTTCTTCAGTTGTATTTTCTTCTAAATGATATAATTTGCCATCTATACCTAACTCTTCACATTTTTTTAATTTATTTTTTATATATATACTACTTGCTTCATTATTACCAACCCAAATAATAGCTAATCCTAATTTTTTATCTAATTTAGATAATTTTTCTTTTACTTCATTAAGTACTTCAGTACTTACTTTTTTGCCATCAAGTAATTCCAAATTTATCACTCCTTAAACAAACCAACATTATAAGAATAATCTAGACTTTTATATGCCTTTTCGGTGGCAATTCGGCCACTTCTTGTTCTTTTAATAAAACCTTCTTGTAATAGATATGGTTCAACTACATCTTCGACTGTCGTAACTTCTTCCCCAATACTAGTAGCAATAGTTTCTACTCCAACAGGTCCTCCATTAAATTTTTCGATTAAACTAGTCAAATATTCTCTATCGATATTATCTAGACCATCTTCATCTACTTTTAATCTTTTTAAAGCTTTTTGGGTTATCTCTAAATTAATGATACCGGTTCCTTCAACCAAAGCAAAATCTCTAACTCTTTTAAATAGGCGATTAGCAACTCTTGGCGTTTTTCTACTTCTTTTAGCTATTTCCATCGCTGCATCATCATCTACTTTTATATTAAAGACATTACCACTTCGCTTAACAATATTTTTAAGTTCTTCAAAGGTATAATATTCGAGCTTTGCAACAATTCCAAATCTATCTCGGAGTGGACTAGATAAAT
>CANPZJ010000004.1 GCA_947588795.1 uncultured Bacilli bacterium | reverse complement strand
TTTAATATTTTAGATAGTATTAAAGATGGTGGAGTAATTTTAATAAATTCAACTAAAGATAAAAGTGAATTAAATGACTTTTTACCTAATAATACTAAACAAATTATTAAAGATAAGAATATTAAAGTATACTTTATTAATGCTTCTAAAATAGCCCTAGATAGTGGTATTAAAGATAAGATAAATAAAATAATGGAAATAATTATTTTAAATTTATTAAATATAGAAAATGCTCAAGAAAAAGTAAGCAACTTAATTAAGGAAACGTTTGTTACCAAAGGTGAAGATGTTGTAAATAGTAATTTAAAAGCTATTAATAATGCTTTATCTAATTTACAAATTTTAGATGTTACTTTAAATGATAAAGAAGATATTAAAATAGAAGATAATATCTTTGCAAAAATAAATGCAAGACTAGGTAATACTTTAAGTGTTAGTGAACTTATGCCATATAGAAGTGGTGCTTTTCCAGCCGATTTAACAAAATATGAAAAGCGTGGTATTGCTTATCAAGTACCAGTATGGGATCCATTAAAATGTATTGAATGTGGTAAATGTAATATAGTTTGTCCTCATGGTGTAATTCGTCCATTACTTCTTAAAGATAAAGTAGGAAAAGAAGCAATAGGAGTTAAAGAATATAATTTCTATTTAGCAATTTCCGAAAAAGATTGCACATCTTGTGGTTTATGTATTAAAAATTGTCCTACTAATGCTTTAAGTTTTGGCAATGGTAATGAAGAAAATCGAGAAATTGTTGATAAATATTTTGATACTTATGAAAATCCGAAAGTTTTAGATAAATTTAATATTAAAGGAGCTAGTTTAGAGCAAAGTAAATTTAAATTCCATGGTGCATGTGCTGGGTGTGGAGAAACTCCTTATATTAAACTTCTTACTCAATTATTTGGTGATGAGTTAGTTGTAGCCAATGCTACTGGTTGTTCATCAATTTATGGTGGTAGTGCTCCATCCACTCCTTATAGTATTCCATGGTCAAACTCTTTATTTGAAGATAATGCTGAATTTGCATTAGGTATTCATTCATCTTATAAAATTAAAAGAGATAGAATAGAAGAAATTATGAAAAGTTCTTTAAATACTGTTTCTAGTGATTTAAAAGAAATATATCAAAAATGGTTAGATAATAAGGAAGATGCTACTATTACTAGAGAAGTAGCTAGGTTATTAGAAGATAAAAATATACCAGAAGAACTAGAAGACTTAAAAGAATATATTCCATCAAGAGTAGTTTGGGCTTTTGGTGGTGATGGTTGGGCCTATGATATTGGTTTTGGTGGCTTAGATCATATGTTAAGTCAAAATGAAAATATTAAATGTTTAGTTTTAGATACAGAGGTATATTCTAATACTGGAGGTCAAGCTAGTAAATCAAGTAAGATGGGTGCAGTTTGTGAATTTGCGGACTTTGGTAAGAAAACTTATAAAAAAGATTTATTTAGAATTGCCATGAGTTATCCAAATTGTTATGTCGCAAGCATATCTTTAGGAGCTAATATTATGCATACTATTAAGATAATGAAAGAAGCAATGGAACATAAGGGGCCTGCTATTATAATTGCTTATTCACCTTGTGTTGAACATGGTATTAAAACTGGTATGTCTTGTTCTATTTCGGAAGAAAAATTAGCAGTTGATGTCGGATATCAATTATTAATGCATTATAATCCAGAAGAAGAAAAATTATATATGGATAGTAAAGAGCCGGAATTTAATCGTTATGAAGAATTTTTAGATAATGAAGTTAGATTTAATGCTTTAAAAATTAAAGATAAAGAACTTGCTGATGTTCTTCTTACAAATCAAAAAGAAAATGCCATTAAGAGATATAATTATTATAAAAAATTATTGTAATGTGGTACAATAATAAAAGAGGAGATGTTTATGCAATATTCAGATGAATTTATAGATTTAGTTATTAGTGGTTATTATTGTGATTTAGTTGGCCGAACTATAAGATTTAGTAATTATGAACGCATATGTAATTTATTAGAAACAGGCAATGGTAATGAAGAACTTGGAAAATTATTAGAAGAAGGATGTAAGTCAAATACATATTTTTCTGCTGAAGAAATACTTGAACATCTAAACCAATTAGACCTTAATGTATTACGAGCAAAGGCTGAAATGGCTATTGCAAGAGAAAAAGCATATTTATTATGGCAACAAAAATATAGTGTTCAAATGCAAACACAACAACATATTGATATGCCAACTTTAGCAGAATTAAAATCACATAGAAGCGGTAGATAATCTATTAAATTGATATAATAAATTATTAAAACACAAAAAATAAGCACTTCACAATTTAAAGTGCTTATTTATATTAATTTAAATACTTCACTATGGCTTCCTGTATTCATTAATATTAAAATTAAATTATCATTATCGTATTTATAGATTAACAACCAATTTGGTTGTATATGACATTCTTTGCAATCTTTATATTTTTTGTCATTTTGTGTTCACGATATTTAGCATTTAAAATTTCACCATTAGCGAGTATTTTTAATACATTTATTAATTTATTTTTATCTTTTCTTTGTTTAACTATTTTTTTATAACTATTTTTAAAATCTGAAGTAATATGAATTGCATATTTAGTTTTTGTTAAATTAAAGTTAATCATTGTCCAAGTCCTCAATTAACTCTTCTACACTATGATAGGCCTTTGATTTCTTTTTACCACTAATAATATCATCGGCTTCTTTCATTGCTCTTTTTAAACTTCTACTTGGTTTGGAATATTTTTTGCATAGTTCACATTCTTCATTTACTTTCTTAGATGGTGTAAAAGGTAATGCTTGCTCTCTTACACTTTGAGTTAAGAACATATTTAAAGCAACACTAGTGTTTAAACCTAATTCTTTAAACAAAGTATCAGCTTGTTTTTTTAAGCCTTTATCAACTCTAAAGCTCATATTAATAGCATTGGATATACTAGTCATTTTTAACACCTCACTTACTTAATAATATATTAACATAAACCTTTTTATATTTCAATATATTATAAATATATTGTCAATAAAAAGTTAATATCGGATATCAATTATTAATGCATTATAATTTAGAAGAAAAATTATATATTGATAGTAAGGAACCGGAATTTAATCGCTATGAAGAATTTTTAGATAATGAAGTTAGATTTAATGCTTTAAAAATTAAAGATAAAGATATTGCGTATGTTCTTCTTACTAATCAAAAAGAAAATGCCATTAAGAGATATAATTATTATAAAAAATTACTATAAAAAATAAGCATTCTAATTTAGAGTGCTTATTTATTTTGATAAATATACAAAAAATTTACCAAAATATAACAATTTCTTTACTTTTTAACAAACGTTTGTTATATTATATTTACTTGCATTGGAGGGAATTATAATGAGAGATTATTTATTAAGCCAATTAGAAGGCTATATTTTAAAAAGACATATACATGATGCAAGATATGTTGATTATGATGATGTTAGTCTATTTTCAAAAGATGAACAAGGTAAAAACAAATCTTATGTTTTTAAAATAAAACGAACTTTTTGGCAATCAGAATCTGCTACGGTTAGAATAACTATGTATGATGATACCATTAGAACTATATATTGTAATTGTAGCGAATTTGGAAGACTTCATTCTTGTTGTCATATACCTGCTGCTATAATGAATTCCGATGTTTTTGAAGAAATGGAAAGAGATAGTAAAAGTATTTCTAAAATAATATTAAATACTTTTTCTAATGAAAAAAGCATTATTAAGAAAAAATTAAAAGTATTGTATTATTTAATTATAGATAATTACTATAGTTATAATAATTTAAGTTTAAAATTAAAGATAGGTTATGATAAATTATATACTGTTGGGCAAAAATATAATAATTTTAAGAGTACTTATGAAAATGGCGGAATTATAAAATTTGGTAAAGATTTTACTTACAATTCTAAAGAGCATTATTTTGCTGAAGATGATAAAGAAATCATAGAATTTATTTTTGATTATGGTACTTTTAATTATGATTGTATAACTTTTAGACGAAGTGATATTAATAAATTTTTAAAATTGTTAAGTAATAAAACATTTTATGTAGAAAATATTGGGGAGATTGAGGGTATTAAAGATAATTTTCCTTTTGAAATTAATTTAAGTAAAAAAGATGATATTTATAATTTGAATATTGATTATAAAAATATTGATCCAATTACTAATAATTATGAATATATACTATATAACAAAGATATTTATCATTTGAATAGCGGTTATCAAAAATTAATAAAATTATTAGAAGATAATAATATAAAGGAATTAGAATTTACTAAAGATGAGTTAAATAATTTTAATAAAGGAATTTTACCAGTTATTAAAGATGATCTTAAAATAGATAAAAAATTAAAAGAAGTTATTAGTTTTATGAAACCAGTAGTAAAATTATATTTTGATATGAATTTAGATAATATAATTTGTAAAATAAAATTATTATATAATAATGAAGAAATAGATTATTTTGATAATTCGAAAGAAATATTAAGAGATGTAGATTTTGAAAACGAAATAATAGAAGATTTAAAAAATTATTATTTTAAAATTGAAAATAATAAAATTATTTTAGATGATATAGAATTAATCGTAAACTTTTTAGAAAATGGCTTAAATGAACTTTCCCAAAAATATGAGATTTTTACATCAGAAAAATTAAAGAATACTAATATTAGAAAAAAATTAAATGTTAGTAGTAATTTCTCAATTGGGGAAGATAATATCATGCATTATTCTTTTAAAATAGATAATATTAATGATAACGAAATTAATAATCTTGTTAAATCTTTAAAATATAAGAAAAAATATTATAAACTTAAGAATGGTGATATTGTTTCTTTAAATGATGATTCTATTAAAGATTTAAGTAATTTATTAGATGATTTAAGTATTGATGCTAAAGATAATGAAGGAGTTATTCCTAAATATCAAGCAATTTATTTAGATTATTTAAAAAGAAATAAGTATCCTAATATTAAAACTAATAATTTATTTGATAATTTTATAAAGAATTTTAAAGAATATCAAAATACTTCTTTAGAGTTTAGTCCAAGTGAAAGAAAAATATTAAGACCTTATCAAATTGAAGGAGTAGAATGGTTATATAATATTCATAAATGTGATTTTGGCGGAATTTTAGCAGATGAAATGGGGTTAGGTAAAACAATCCAAACAATTTATTTTTTCAAAAAAATATTAGATAGTGATAAAGATAGTAAATTTTTGGTAGTATGTCCTACTTCGCTTTGTTATAATTGGTTAAAAGAATTTGAAAAATTTGCTAAAACATTAAAAGTAACAATTTTAAATGGTAATAAAAATTTAAGAGTAAAAAATATTACCGAGGATAAGGCCAATGTTTATATTACTTCTTATGGAATATTAAGAGAAGATATATCTTTATATGAAAATAAAAACTTTAAAGTATGTGTAATTGATGAAGCCCAAAATATAAAAAATCCTAATTCATTAATTACTAAAGCAGTCAAAAAAGTAAATGCAGATACTAAAATAGCTTTAACAGGTACACCTTTAGAAAATTCTATTTTAGAGTTATGGAGTATATTTGATTTTATTATGCCAGGCTTTTTAAGTAGTGCTGCTAAGTTTAATGAAAAATATCATTTTAAAGATATTAATGATGATGCTAAAGAAAAGATAGCGAATTTAAAGGCAATTACATCACCGTTTATTTTAAGAAGAAAGAAAAATGATGTAGTTAAAGAATTGCCAAATAAAATAGAAAATAATATTTTTATAGATTTATGTGAAGAACAAAAACAAATATATGCCTTAGAAGTTAAAGAAGTTAAAGAAAAGATAGAAGAATTATTAAAACAAGGAAGTTTTAGTAGTAAAAGAATTGAAATAATAACTCTTTTAACTCGTTTAAGACAAATATGTATTGATCCCAAATTAATTTATGAAAATTATAATAAGGAAAGTTCAAAAATAGAAGAATTAGTCAAGATAGTTTTAACAAGCATTTCTAATGGTCATAAAATTCTTTTATTTACTAGTTTTAAAAAAGCTTTAGATATTGTTAGAGAAAAATTTACCAAAAATAATATAACTTATTATCAAATTGATGGTAGTGTTAATGGTAAACTTAGACAAGATTTGGTTGATAAATTTAATAATGATAACACAAATGTATTCTTAATAACTTTAAAAAGTGGTGGAACAGGTCTTAATTTAACAAGTGCTGATGTTGTTATTCACTTAGATTTATGGTGGAATCCACAAGTAGAAAATCAAGCCACTGACAGGGCTCATCGAATTGGCCAAACTAAAAAAGTTGAAGTTATTAAGTTAATTGCCAATGGTACAATAGAAGAAAGAATTTTAGAATTACAAAAGAAAAAACAATTGCTTTCTGATGAATTAATTGAAAAAGGTGAAGAAGGTAATATTAGTTTAGCAAGTTTAACCGAAAATGATATAAAGAGATTAATTGGCATTTAATGCTATGTAAAAGAATATTTAGAAATAAAATCTAATATTCTTTTTGTATACATTTAAAATAATAGTTAAAAATAATAAAGAGGTATAAATATGAGTTTAAAAAAGTATAATCAAAAAAGAAATTTTAATAAAACAAAAGAACCTAAAGGTAAAAAAGAAGAGTCTTCTAAAAGACTTAAATTTTGCGTACAACATCATTTAGCAAGTCATGACCATTATGATTTTCGATTAGAATTTAAAGGCGTTATGAAAAGTTGGGCAATACCTAAAGGACCTTCATATAATCACAAAGATAAAAGACTAGCAGTTCAAGTTGAAGATCATCCTTTATCATATCGCAATTTTGAAGGAATTATTCCGGAAGGTGAATATGGTGGCGGTACTGTTATGCTTTGGGATAGAGGTACTTATAAATTATTAGAAGTAAATAAAGATTCTTTTAAATTTACTTTGTATGGTAAAAGATTAAAAGGTAATTGGGTTTTAGTTAATATTAAAGATAATAATTGGTTACTAATAAAAGAAGAAGATAAATATGCAAATTTTATAGATATAAAAAAATATACAAAAAGTATCAAAAGTAATTTAACAATGAAAGAAATAAAAACAAAATTTTCAAAATAAAAAAACGAGACCACATTACCTTGTGGTCTCAAAGAATAAAAAGGGGTTGACTAGTGTGATACTAGCACCAATTCAAGGTTTTCTCGAATTGGTGATTACTATCCTAATCGATTTTTATCCTTTTGTCAACATAATTTTAACAATTTTTTAAAGTTTTTGTTTTAGAATATCTCTTGCTGCTACTAAGCCAGTTGCAGCAGCAGCAACAATGTTTCCAGCCTTACCAGCACCATCACCAACAAAATAGATATTATGTCCTTCTAATTTCATATTATTATCAGTAGTTATTTCATTACTGAAGAACTTTATTTCGGGTCCATAAAGTAGCGTTTCACCATTATTAACACCAGGAATTATTTTATCAAGAGTTTCTAAACCTTCTAAAATATTTTTAATAATACGATGAGGAAGAACTAAAGCAAGATCACCAGCCACAACATCTTTTAGTGTTGGTTCAATAAATCCTTTGTTTATTTTTTCCATTGTTGAGCGTCTACCCATCTTTAAATCCCTAAGTGATTGAATAATTGGTTTACCATCACCTAAGGTATTAGCAATCTTTGCAATACATTCACCATATTCTCTCGTATTAGTAACAGGATGAGTTAAATTAACTTTGGAAATAAAGGCAAAGTTAGAATTATTTGATTTTGTTTCTTTTAATGCATGACCATTAACACATATATAGCCATAATAATTTTCTTTCGTAACAAATCCTTCTGGGTTAGTACAAAACGTTCTTATTTGATCATTATAAGTATCAGTCTTAATAAATATGGTTGGATCATAGATAATACTACAAATATCTTTAAGTATTTCTTTTCTTACCTCAACTCTAACACCAATTTCAATACTTTGTGATACATAAGGAATTTTGTATTTATCAGCAAGTTCTTGAACCCATTTAGCACCAGTTCTACCTGGAGCAACAATTACATATTTAGATGTAACTTTCTTTTCCGTTTTACCTTCTTTATAAATTACATTATAAATACCTTTTTCTTCTTCAATATCTATTACATCAGCATTTTCTAAAGTTTCTACCTTATTATCTTCTAAATACTTAGTAAAATTATGAATATATTCTGGTAATTTATCACTACCTAAATGTTTTTGTTTAATGATTAAAAGATTAGCGCCCTCTTTAGCAATTTTTTCTTGAATTTTTCTAGCTTCATCCATATTAGATGGATAAACATCACTGTCCATACCAAATTTATTAAATATTTCTTCGGTATCATCAATTAATTTATTAGCTTCACTAATAGACATATATTTAAATAAATCAGATTTACCAAGTTTGGGAATAAAATTAAGTTTACCGTCAGAGAATGTTCCAGCACCACCAAACCCTGATAAGATATTACAAGGATTACAATTAACACAGACATTAGTCTTTTTCATTGGACAAACTCTATTATGGGCAAATTTACCTTTATCCATTAATAATATTTTTAATTTTGGGTTATTTTGAATTAATTCATAAGCTGCAAATAGACCTGCTGGTCCAGCCCCTATTATTACTACATCATACATATTACCACTCCAAGATAAATTTTAACATAGATAATTATAAATTACTATCATTTAATTTTCATAATAAATTTGATATAATTAACTAAATAAATACAAAAATAGACAAAAATTATTATTTTTTGCAAGAAAAAATTGATAAATAAAAAAATTAATTGTATAATTTTAGTAGTGAAAGGAGTTTTAGGATGTATACTTATGACCAAAGTTATTCTTCTGGTTTAAATACTATGAATCAAGCTGCTAATACTGCTGCTGGTATGGGAATTTGGGTAATCATTTCTTTAGTTATCGCAGTTATTGGTGGTATTATAGTTTATTTTCTATTCTTTAAACCAGATAAAGATATGCCAAATAAGTTCTTAACATGGTTAAAAGATTTCTTCAATTTTCACAAAATGTTAGTTGAAGATATGCTAAAAGTAATTTACATTGTTTTAGCAATATTCATTACTTTAGCATCATTCTCATTAATAGCTGTAAACTTTGTTAGTTTCTTATTAGTATTAATCCTTGGAAATCTAATTTTAAGACTTATGTTTGAATTTAGTCTTATAAATATTATGATTTGGAAAAATACTACAGATATTAACAAAAGACTTAAAACTAGCAAAAAAGACTAGAGAAATCTAGTTTTTTTAATGTATAAAAATTGATTATTCAAAAATTTAATTGTATAATTAATTTAGGTGATATATATGAAAAAAAATAATTCTTTACTTACCCCAATTGTATTTTTAGTAATTGGTGTAATATTGTTTACTGATCCAGATTCAATGGTCAAATTTATTTCTTATATTTTAGGAGGACTTTTAATTATCGTTGGTGTTTATCGTTGTGCTAATTATTATATTCAAGATAAAAGAATGGGTGTAGTTAATAATAATGAACTTGCCTTTGGTATAACAGCTTTTATTTTAGGTTTATTATTTATCGTACTTGCTTCTGCTATTGAATTTTTAATTAGAATATTCTTTGGAGTATATCTAATATTGATTGGTATCAGTAAAGTTTATCAAACATTCTTTACTACAGATAGATCATCTAAATTTTATGCTTTAATAGTAGTTGGTTTCATTTTCTTAGCTGGTGGAGTTTATACAATTGTTGAATCAAATATAACTTTATCTATAATTGGTTTATTTATGATAATTTATGGAGTAGTTGATTTTATTAGTTATTTTGTATATCAAGATAAAGGAAATAGTAATCCAGTTAAAGAAGCAGAAGTAGTAAAAGAAATAATTAGTGAAGAAGAAATAGTAGAAGAACCTAAAAAAGTTAGTAAAAAAGATAAGAAAAGTAAAAAATCTAAAAAAGGTGAATAATGATTAAAAAAATATTAATACCGCAAGTTTATTTACCAATTATCTATATATTAGTAGCTTTTATTATTTATGCTATTTTAAATAAGATAATTATAACAGCTTTGAAAATAAATAAATTTGATAAGAGAAAATCAGCATTACAATTAAAGAGAGAAAAAACAGTAATTAATTTATTAAAAAGTATTCTAAAATATATTATTGCTATAATATTAGTATTAGCTATTTTAAATGTATATGGTATTAAAACTACTACTATTATTGCTTCATTAGGTATTGCTGGTGCAATTATTGGTTTAGCTTTTCAAGATACAATTAAAAATTTATTATCAGGTATTCTAATTATATTTGATAACCATTATATGCAAGGTGATATAATTACTATTAATGGTTTTCGTGGTGAAGTTATTGATTTAGGACTTCAAACTACAAAAGTTAAAGCTTATAGTGGGGAAGTAATGATAATTAATAATAGCCTAATAACAAGTGTTATTAATCATAGTATGTATAATACAAATCTTTATGTAGAATTTCCGGTAAGTAAAAATTTATCTTTAGAAAAGTTAGAAAAAATACTTGATAAAGTTAATGAAAAATTACAACTACTTCCGGAAGTAGAAAAAGATATGGAATTACTGGGAATTGAAAAATTAACAAGTAATAGTTATATGTATAAAGTATTAATTGAATGTAAGCCAGATAATCATTTTAGTGTGAATCGTGCTTTTATGAAATATTTAAAAGCTGAATTTGATAAAGAAGGAATTAACACACCGGGTGATTATTTAGAAATAGAAAGGAAAAATTAAAAATGGCAAAAAAAGCAGTTAAAAAAGTTAGTAAAAAAGAAGAACAAATGAGTGAAAAAACGGAAAAGACAGTTTTAGTATTACTCGTAATAATAATTATTTTACTAGCAGTTATTTTAGGTATAGTTTTACTTAAGAAAAATAATAATGTTGTAAATACAAATGATTCTAATTATAAAGTTGATGTTGATGATAATGATGATGGTATTAAAGTTACAGATGATATTATTGATAATCAAACTACAAATGATAACAAAAATTATATAAGTAAAGATAATGCAATTAGTATTGCATTAAAAGATTTAAAACTAACTAAAAATGATGTTTATGATTTAGAATGTGAACTTGATAGGGAATTTAATCAAACTGTTTATGAAGTAACATTTAATTATAAAAATTTAGAATATGAGTATTATATAAATGCTGAATCTGGTAAAATAATACATTCATTTAAAGAGTTAGATTAGAAAGGAAAAAGAAAATGGAAAAGGCAAAAGTTTATTTTACAAAAGAATTAACACCAGAAGCTGTAGTTAAATTATTTAAAAAATTAGAAAGGGATTTACCTGGTAAAGTAGCAGTTAAAGTTCACTCAGGTGAAGAAGGCAATCAAAATTATTTAAGACCTGAATTTATGAAACCAATGGTTGAATATGTTAATGGTACAGTAGTAGAGTGTAATACTGCTTATGATGGTGAAAGAGATACTACTGAAAAACATGTTAAATTAATGGAGAATCATGGTTGGAGTAAATATTTTAATGTTGATATTATGGATAGTGAAGAAGATGCTATATTAGAAATACCAAATGGTAAAGTAATTAAGAAAAATTATGTTGGTAAAAATTTATTCAATTATGATTCAATGTTAGTATTATCTCATTTTAAAGGTCATCCAATGGGAGGATACGGTGGAGCATTAAAACAACTTTCTATTGGAGTTGCCTCATCTAAAGGTAAAAGATATATTCATTGTACTGGGACAGAAAATGCTTCATATGAAGATATGTTCCATGCCGATCAAGAAAAATTTTTAGAATCAATGGCCGATGCTGCTTCATCTGTAGTTAAACATTTTGGTAATAATATTGCTTATATAAATGTTATGTGCAATATGTCAGTTGATTGTGATTGCTGTAATGTAGCAGAAGATCCTTGTATGAAAGATATAGGTATTTTAGCTTCAACCGATCCAGTAGCAATTGATGAAGCTTGTCTTGATTTAGTTAAAAATTCTAATGATCCAGGTAAAGATCATTTACTTGAGAGAATTAACTCTAGAAAAGGCCATCATACAATTGAAGCTGCTGAAGAATTAGGTATTGGTACAACTGATTACGAATTAATAAATGTTGATTAAAGCAAAGCAATTTGCTTTTTTCTATGCAATAAAAAACTTTGATTTATCTTTTCAAAGTTTCTTCTTCATTTCGATTTTTAAGCATTTCTAAATTATCATACCAATAATTAAAGGAATCTTTATCACCAAGTATTTTAGCTTCTTTCATTTTTATAATAATAAATTGTTCTTTTTGTTCTAAAGTATAATTATCCCATTCTTCTGGTGATACTTCTAAAGGATGCTCACTTATAATATTTTTAATATTGCTTTCATAATAGTTTACTCCTACATCATCACCTAGAGATTGGGCTGCTTTTTTTTGAACTTCCAATTCATTTAAAATATCACTCATTGGATGACTTACAGTTTTAATGTTATCCAAATGTTTAATAGTACTTTCCCAATATTTTATCATTTCAGCATTATTCTTTTGCTTGGCTTTTTCTAATTCTTTAGTAGCATATTCTCTTTTTTTATCTCCCTGTAAATCGTGAATATCAACAGTTTTCTTTTTGTATGGAGTTAAATTAAAATTAATAATAACATTAGAATAACCATCGTGTTGTAATTTAGATAAATCTTGGGTTAATTTAAAATTACTAATATCTAAGTTTTTTTCTCTGAATTTTAGTTTTAAATAAGCTATTCCATAATCTTTTTTTGGCTCAATAAAAATTGCAAATTTGCTAATTTTAAGATCACTACCACTCATTGTCTCTTCATAATGGCCATTTGATGCTAAAAGGCCATTAATAAGTTTATTGATACCAAAAGCATTTATTTCGCCATTAAGAGAAAATTTTTCCATTGTTTGTTTTATAAACCATTCTAAATCTTTTGAAGTTTTACCAAATTGTTTTATTGTCTCTTGATAACTAGTACGAGCTTCGTTATAAATTAAGCGAGCTGTTTTTACCTTTAAAATAATTTCTTCATCTTGAACTTCTTGATTGTTTTCTTTTTGATAAACAGCACCATTTGTAATAGTGTAATTTTTTAATAGATTATTAATTTCTATAATCGTTATAGTAATCACCACCAATATATAAATATATTTTAACATTTTTTTATTAATTAATAAATAATGCAAGTGTTGATGGTTATGAGATTAACTGAAAGTCATATTCCGAGATATTATTGGCATAATTTTAAAATCTGGAATGATTAAAGAAGGAAATGAAACCGTCACAAATTGTGACACTTTCAAATTAAAAAAAGAAAAAAAGTCAACTGCAAGAAAATATCGTGCAGTTGAAATGAAGGAAAATGAATATAAAGAATTTAAAGAAATTAGAATAACATGGTATAATGTTAACAGAGGAATAGTTATGAAAGATGAATTAGGAAGAATAGTATTAGATAATTACTTACCACTTAATCATTATACAACTGGTCGTAAAGAGAAAATATGGTTAATGAAAGATGGCAAAAGATTTTTATTTAAAACGGGAGCAACAAATTATGAAATTTTAGCTGAGTTAATTTCAGAAAAACTAGCCAAACAATGTGGTTTTCCTACAGCCGAATATCGTCTTGCCATATATAAAGGAAAGCTTGGTGTAGTAACACCTTCTTTTTTTAAAAAAGGTGAAATAATTGTTACTGGTGATGAATATATTACTCATGCTAAAGAAATAGCCAAGCAAAATAATATTAAATTAGAATTTAAAGGTAATAGTGTAGAAAATTTATTAAATGCTTGTGCGCTACAAGATACTAATGTTGATTTATCTCAAATATTGTTTCAATTATTAACTATTTATTGCTTTGATTTAACCATTATGGAATCAGATCGTAACCTAACTAATATAAGTATAATTAAAGATTTAAAAGGTAATATAAAAATTGCCCCAATATATGATTGTTCGACTATGGCAAAGATGAATGCTAATATTGATTCTTTAGTAAGTAATATTAGAGATGATAGTCATATATATAATATAACTGATAATATAAATTATGCCTTAAAATTAACTGATGATGATAGTTTAGGATTTATGAATGAATTTAGTAAACTTTGTGAAATGTTTCCCAAAGAAGTATCTATTATAATGGAAGGAATCGAAAAAATGGATGTTGAAGAAGCAATTTTGGCAGTTGAAAAAGATATTCAAACGGAACAAAATAATTTTGCTGTACCTTTTAATGTTAAATATTGGTTAAGAAAATCTATAACATATCGAAAAAATGATTTACTAAGTATTTATCGTAAAAATATTACTAAATTAAAATAAGAAGTTTTTCAAGCTTCTTATTTTAATTCACTATTATAAAGTTTTTTATAAGTAGCTGATTTTTTAATTAATTCTTTATGGGTACCAATATCTTTAACTTCACCATTATCAATAACATAAATAATGTCTGCATCAATAATGGTTGATAGTCTATGCGCTATAATTATAACAGTATGATCTTTAACTAGATCATCTATTACTTTTTTAATATAAGTTTGTGATTCATTATCTAAGGCACTAGTGGCTTCATCAAATAGTATTATTTTACTTTGTTTAGCAAGGGCTCTGGCAATAGATAATCTTTGTTTTTGGCCACCAGATAGATTAACTCCACCTTCTCCTAAAATAGTATCATATTTTTTGGGAAGAGACATTATGTAATCATCTATATAAGCCATTTTGCAATATTCTCTTATTTCTTTAAGTCGCATTTTATCATTTAATAATAAGAAATTTTCTTTTATAGTTTTGTTAAATAAAAATGGCTCTTGTCTAATAATAGCAACATTCTTTCTTAAATCTTCTTCTGTTAAATCTTGAATATTCATTCCATCAATCGTAATACTACCTACTTTTGTATCAAATACTCTAGTAAGTAAATTGAATATAGTAGTTTTACCTTGGCCACTTTTACCCACAATACCAATTTTTTGTTGAGGATTAAAAGTTACATTAAAGTTCTTTAAAACATCTCCTTCATTAGGATAACTAAATGTAACATTATTAAAGTTAATAATACCTTCACAATTTTTTAAATGTTTCTTACCAAATTTAACATCCGGAAATAATTTGTTTTCCAATATTTCATTAATTCTTGTTACTGATACTAATACTTCATTATATGTTTTAGTAAATGAAGTAATATTTTCAATAATCCAAGTATAACGATAAATATAGTAAGTAATTGCAATAAAGAAAGTTAAACTAATTTGTCCTTTGTATAGGAGAATTGCTCCAGTTATAAATGAACCTACCTCTAAAAAAGATTTTAATACATTAGATATAACATCATAAATAAAATATAAATCTATTTCGTTATTTGATGCTTCCAATGATTTCTTTATTAATTCTCTTAAATTATAAAATAAAGAATTTTTAATACCTAAAGTTTTAATTTCCCTTACTCCTCTTATAGATTCAGTAACTTGAGATACTGTTTCATCATTAATCTTTTTTCTCTTCTTATGAACTTTTTCTAATTGTGGGTGAAAGAATTTAACAACTAATGCAAAGATAATAATAAAAACAATTATTTCAATGGCAATAATATAGGAATTATATAGGATATAGATATAAATGATAATTGATGCAACAAGTCTTGTAATAATTCCAAATATTTCATCAAAAGAATTTACTATAGTAGTTGTATCATTAGTAACTCTGTTAATAAATTCTCCACTAGTTTTTTCTTCAAAAGCATAAGCAGGAAGTGATAAAACTTTTTGATAAGTTAGATATGAACATTCACGAGCCATTTTGACTTCAATTTTAGATAACTTAGCAAAAGAAAATCTTTCTAGTAAACTACCAAATATTTCGGAAAATAAATAGATAATTAAAAATAGTATTGCATTATTTAAATTGAGCTTTGTAATTTCTTCAATTGCTCGACCATTTAAATAACCAACTAATATATAAGAAAAACTACTAATAAAAATACCTAAAAAACATAATAGTATTTTAAGTTTATATTTTTTAGCCATGTTTAAAATGGTTTTAAATTCTTTAAACTTTTTCATTTTGCACTTCCTTTATATTGTTATAGTTTTAAATCATTACTAATAGTATATTTACTAATTCTTTCTAATTCTTCTAGAACTCTTTTTGTTGCTTGTGGTGATGTATACCAATTATTTTTACCAAATTCGCTTTCTACTCCATAAATATCAATTTTATTTAATGGAAAGTTTAATTTATCTGCAGTCATTAATGCTCTTCTGGCTAAATATGATTTACATACAAATAATATATTTTGATAATTATTTAAGTCTTTTAATAGTTTTTTAGAAAATATTAAGTTTTCTTTTGTGTTAGTGGCATTTTTCTCTAAAATACAAGGTATATCTAAATTATATTTTGCAAAATAATTATAAATAATTTCTGCTTCGGTAGATGTTATGTCTTGATTTTTTATACCTTTATTTCCTGATATTATAATAGTGGTATTTTTATCTATTTTTTTCTTTTGAAATAAATTGTATAAAACAATGGCGGTTTCTTCATATAAATTGTTGCCAAATACAATAACTAAGTCATATTTTTTTAATTCATCAAATTCTTTGCCAATAAATAAAAATTTTGCTATTTTATCTTTTGTATCATTAATCATTTTTTACCACTCCTTAAGCACTCTAATTTTATAAGGTAATCGCATAAAAATTTGACGTAAAGTAAAAATATTCCTAAAAATAGGGAATTTGAGCAAAATTTTCTTGTTTTTGAAACTAGAAATCATATTTCATTATATACTTAAAAAAATAATTACTAATTTGATTATTGCCATTATATATAGGTGATTATTTCATGTCAATATTTTTTCTTGAATTTTTTTATGCGATTGCCATACTAATTTTATCACAATTGCCATACTAATTTTATCATTTATTCTTTAATTAATAAATATTTTTGTTATAATTAATATGTATATATTTGGGGGATTTTTTATGCTAAAGGAAATCAAAATTGAACTTACTAATCGTTGTGCCAGAAATTGTATTCATTGTTCTAGTAGTGCTACTAGTAATTTAGCAAGTGTTAAAGAACTAGATATAGATGATGCTAGCAAAATATTAATTGAAGCTAAAGAAATGGATGTAGAGAGAATTGTCTTTACTGGTGGTGAGCCATTAATGTATGATGGCATATTTGAATTAGTTAGTTTAGTACACAAATTAGGAATGAAATCTACATTATATACATTTGCTTATCGTAATGAAGAAAATTTATTAAAGTATCAAAAATTAATTAGATTAGGACTTGATAAAATAGTTTATTCTTTAGCAGATTCTCTGTCTTATGAAGAAGATGAATCAACTTATTCATTAGAAGAATTTTTTGATAAAATACTTACAAATAGTCAAACTAAATTAGGTTTTCATTATGCCGTATCTAAAGATTCTTTTAATAATTTATTTAGTACAATTACTAACACAATAGATACATTTAAAGATAAAAGTTATTTTGAGAAAGTTAGTTTACTTCGTTTTGTACCACATGGTAAAGGAAGTAATATGATGGATTTAAATAAAGATGAACTTTTAAAACTTAAAGAATTTTATCTACAATATGAAGATAGAGATAAAATTAGATTAGGTACACCTTGGAATATTTTAGGCATTAAAAATAATCCATGCATTATTGCTGATGAAATAATGATTATTGGTTTTGATGGTATTGCTTATCCGTGTGATTCCATTAAATATTTTAGGGGATTAGGTATTGCAGGTAATATCAAAGATGATAGTCTTGCTACTATGTATAATTCACCATATTTTAAAAGTTTAAGAGCATATCAAAATACTAGTTGTTCTAAATGTGAAGACTACGCTATTTGTCAAAGTGGCTGCTTAGGTCAAAAAATAATTGCTACTTATGAAGATGATATAGATAAGGATAAAGTACTTAGAAGATGTATTCAAAGTCGTGATCCAAAATGTATGAGGTAAGATGAAAAAAAGATGTGAAGTTTATGATTTATATTGGTATTTTGCTTATGAAAGACAAAATATTTTTTGGCAAAAATTAAAAGGTAAACCATCTCCTTGGACAAAAGATCCTATTTTACAAGAATATAAATTTTGTAATAGTTATCGAGTTAATGATCGAGTTAGTCAATATCTTTTAAAAAATGTTATTTATAATGGTAAGAAATATAGCGATGAAGATATGTTATTTAGAATTATTTTATTTAAACTATTTAATAAAGAAAGTACTTGGGAATTATTACTTAATAATTTTTCAGATATAATATTGAGTACTTTTGATAAAGATGAATATTCTAAAGTATTAGAAAATGCTATAAAAAATGGTGAAAGTATTTATAATGATGCTTATATAAGTTGTGCAAATAAAGCCTTTGGTTATGACCGTAAGCACGATAATCATTTAGCCTTACTTTATAAAATGTTTGTAACTGATCGAATGCAATATAAAATAATTAAATGCACAAAAATGGAAGAGGCATTTAACATTATTAAAAGTTATCCTTTAATAGGTAATTTTATGGCTTATCAACTGGTTACTGATATCAATTATAGTAATGTTGTAAATTTTTCGGAAGATGAATTTACCGTGGCTGGTCCTGGTTCTATTCGAGGTATAAAGAAATGCTTTATTGATAAAGGAAAGCTTAGTAATGAAGATATTATTAGATATATGTACGAGCATCAAGAAGAAGAATTTAAAAGATTACATTTGGATTTTAAAAGAATAGGTAATAGACCATTACAACTAATAGATTGCCAAAATATATTTTGTGAACTTGATAAATATTGTCGGGTAAAATTTCCTAGTTTAAAATCTAATCGAACTAAAATAAAGAAAAGGTATACTCCTAAAAAGGAAAAGATAGAATATGTATATCCAGAAAAGTGGCAAATAAAAATAGAATAATTTTAGAATCTTAGGTTTTGTCAATCTATAGTAAAGTTATTTTAATTTTTATATAATATATTTTGTTTCATGATAAAATATATTCAAGGGATGATATTATGAAAGATAAAGAAAAAGAACAATCAAATAAGAAAGTATTAATAAATGAAACAAATAGAATATTAAAAGAAATTACAATGCATATAATTAAATTTAATAAATTTGAAGAATATTATAATGTAATGGAATCTTTAATAGCAAATGATTTAACTAAAATAGCGGGTGATCTTGCTGTTGCTTTAAGTAATGCCAGTGTTATTTTAGAGGCTTCTGAAAACCAAGAAAAGTATGAAGCATATAAAGAAAAAATTAAAGTAATCCTCGCTGATAGAGCTCAAAAATATATAGAAGAATCGGGAATAAATGTATCAGAGATTTTTGAAGATATGAAAAAAAGAATTCAAATTTCTAATATATCATTAGAAAGATATTGTTATTATTGTGATTTACTAAAAACTTCTTATATGGCTAAATTAGAAAATTTAGATTATTTAGAAATTGCTAAAGTTTTACAAAGTGCAAAAGTGGAAGGCGTTAATACTTTAGATGATACAAAAGCATATAATTATAACCAATCTAGTCTTTTATTATTTATTACGAAATTATCTAAAAAAGATAAAAAGAGATAAAATAAAAAATGGTGAATTGAGTTATGGGAAAAGAAAAGAATTTTAAAAAGAAAGAGAAAAGAAATAAAACTGGATTAATTATCGGTATAGTTGTTGGAGTAATCCTTTTATCTGTTGGTGGTTTTTTCTTATATAAATATATTAAATTTAAAACTCCTATAGATGAAGTATGGGGTGAAACTTATTATGTTTATTTAAAAGATAGTCAAAAGGATGAAAAGAAAGCGACTATTCCAAAAGAAGCTAAGGAAGAAAAAGTTAAATTTGTTAAACCTAAAAAGCAAAAAGATCCAGTTATGGTAGTTACTTATGAAATTAAAGAAGAAGTACATACTAACATTTATTTTATTGAAGAAAACAAAGTTAATGCTTATGTTTATGAACAACCTACAACTTTAGAATTATTATTTAATATTGAGAAAAATGAATATAATTACTATATTCATAGTGTTAAAGATACAGAAGAAAGTTATGATTCACTAGATAAACAAATCGAAAATAAAGATAGCGAAGAAGAAAATCAAGAACCAGAATATACTTTTCCAAAATTAGAAGATGGAACTTTAGAAGATTATGAAGGAAAATTTATTGAACCTGAAATTAAAGATGATGGTTTTATTGAATTTGATCCAAATGGTAGTAAAAGTGATTTAAAAGGGAAAATAGAAGAATCAGTTGATGAATTTTTACCTCAAGAAGAAGTAGTAACACCGGAAGTAGAAAAAGATGTTAATAAAAAGTTAGAAGATGTTAAAGAATTATTAGAAGAGCAAAAAGAAGCTAAATTAGAAGAAGTATTTAATCAATTACAAGGTGTATGGTATAATGAAAAAAATAATGCTATGTTAAATTTTGAAATTATAGATAATAAGAAATATTTTGCTTCTGGATGGTTTGCCTCTGAAGGTTATGCTACAGGAGATATGCAAGATATAAAATTAACAGATGATATTTATTCATTTTATGTAGAAGATAAATATCTTAAAGAAAAAGTGGATTTTGATGTAAATATTAAAGATATTGATAGCAAAATAATTTATTTAGGAGATACAAAATATATTTTTATTCATAAAGATTATAATAAAGGTAATGAAATAATTGGTAAAAAGTATTTTGGATATTAAAAAAATTTAGAATTTTACACAAAATTGGAATTCAATTCCAATTTTGTTGACATTTAAAACTAACTTTGATATTATTATTATAGGTGATAAAATGACATATATTTCAAGAACTATGGAAGAAAAATTAATATCTATGATTGATAAATATCAAGTTATTATGATAACTGGACCAAGACAAGTAGGCAAAAGTACTTTGTTAAATTATATATCAAGAACTTTAGATAAAAAAATTAATAAAGTAACATTGGATGATTTAATGCTTAGAAATCAAGCCAAAAATGACCCGGAATTATTTTTAAGAACACATGAAACACCATTGATAATTGATGAATTTCAATATGCTCCAGAATTACTATCTTATATAAAAATGATAACGAAAAAATTATATTTGGTGAAAAAAAGCAAATTGAAACTTTATATTTTTTAACTGGTAGTCAAATTTTTGAAACAATGAAAGAAATATCTGAATCATTAGCTGGAAGAGTAGGAATTCTTGATTTATATGGATTATCCGAAAGAGAAATTGAAAAAAAGAAAGATGAATTATTTATACCAGATATTGAAAATATAAAAAAAAGAGAAAAAACAGAATATAAATCAATACTTGATTTATATAAAAAAATATTTAAAGGTTCATATCCAGAATTATATACTAATGAAAAAGAAATAGAACAATATTATAGTGATTATTTTAGAACATATATTGAAAAAGATATAAGAAAAATAATAAATATAAAAGATGAAAATAAATTTATTAAGTTTGTTTCTTCTTTAGCTGCTAGAACTGGACAAGAATTTATTGCTACATCTGTTGCATCAGAGATTGGAATAGATAATAAGACCGCTAGTGCATGGTTATCCATTCTAAAAAATACCGGTATAGTTTATTTACTACAGCCATATATGAATAACAGTGTTGGTAGAGCCATTAAAAGAGAAAAAATATATTTTACAGATACGGGCCTTGCTTGTTATTTAGCCGGTTATGTTGATTATGTAACTTTAGAAAAAAGTGCTTATAGTGGAGCAATATTTGAAACTTATATTGTTAATGAAATAATTAAATCTTTTGTTAATCACGGAAAGGATGCAAGAAAACATTTATATTATTATAGAGACAACAATCAAAAAGAAATAGATTTACTCATAAATTATAATAATATTATTTATCCTATAGAAATTAAAAAAAGTGCTAATCCTGGTAAAGACGCTATTAAAAATTTTGATGTTGTAAATAGTTTTGAAACACAAAAAGGAAATGGTATAGTATTGTGTATGACAAAAGATATAGTAGCATATGATGATAATAATTATATGGTACCTATAGAATATATTTAAAATATGAACTATATATTAATATTCTTAATATTATATTAAGAATATAAAAAATATTAAAGATATTTTTTAAGTAATCAAAGAATTATTTAAAAATCTTATATTAACATATGTTGACATTATGAACTGTACCCCAAAATTTAGACAAAAATAAAAAAAGAGGGTATGTAAGAAGTATAACTATTAAAGGTTATGCT
>CANPZJ010000003.1 GCA_947588795.1 uncultured Bacilli bacterium | reverse complement strand
TTATTCATATATAATACCTCCTTAATAAAAAAACTTAACAATATGTCTCTTCAGACACAGTTAAGTTAAAAAGGTCACTTAATAATTTAATATGATAAAATCTTATAATTTATATAAGAACAATCCTTTTTATTTTACTATTTTCTATGTCTATAATTTATAAGAGCAAAATATAATTTAATGTGGAAAGATTACATTTTCGAGATTTTTTTAAAAATTTTTTGTATGATTTAGAGGATTTCATAACAATATATGAAAATCATTTGCATGTCTTTAATTATCAAAAATTAACTAAATTAAGTGATACTAATATAATATTAATTATTAAAAATATGGAAGTAAATATTACTGGAGAGAATTTAAAAATAAAGCAAATGACAAAACAAGAATTGTTAATTAATGGCAAAATATTGAAAGTAGAGTTTGCTTATGTCTAGAGATAAAATAATATGGGTTAAAATAAATACGAAGAGTTATTATAATATATTAGTTAAATTAAATGATATAGGGATAACTATATATGATAATAAATTTAAAAAAGATTATATTTTAATTGAAACTAAATATGAAGATTATAAAAGAATAAAAAAATATTTAGTTAGTTATAAAATAAGTATATATGAAAGTACTGGGATAGATAAATTTAAAGAGGTATTTAACAAATATATTGTTTTTTCTTGTGGAGTAATTATAAGTATTATTATTTTATTTATTGCTAATATGACAGTTTTTAAAATAGATATTAAAACCTCTAATAAAAAGATTCATGATATAGTAGAAAGAGAACTAGAAAAAAATGGTTTAAAAAGATTAACTTTAAAAAAAGAACATTTTAAAATTGAGAAGATAGTTAGTAAGATACTGGATGAAAATAAAGATACTTTAGAATGGCTAGAAATAAAATATGATGGACTTGTAATGATAGTTAATGTGACCGAGAAAACGCAAACTAAAAAAGAAGAAGAATATCCAAATTGTAATATAATAGCAAGAACTGATGCCAAGATAAGTAGTTTAAATATTTACAGGGGTATTCCCCTAAAAGAGATAAATGATTATGTTACTAAAGGAGAAGTTATTTTATCAGGAAGTATTACGCATAATGAAGAAGTTAAAAATAATGTCTGTGCTGATGGTGAGGTATATGGAGAGGTTTGGTATAAAGTTAAAATAGAAGTGCCTTTTATGGAAACAATTACTAAATATACCGGTAAAAATAGATATAATTTAAATATTAAAATAGATGATGATAAATATACTATTTTAAAAAGTAGATTAAAACAAATGCATGAAGAAGAAATAAATTTATATAAATTAAATGATTTTGAAATTAATTTAGTAAAAGAAAAAGAATATGTGAAAGAGGAAAATATTTTATCGAAAGATGAAGCTTATAATAAGGCGATTAAGCTAGCTACAGAGAAGATAAATTTAAAATTAAGGGAAAATGAGAAGATTTTAGTTAAAAAAGTTTTGAAAAAAGAGCTAAATGATAGTACAATATATTTAGAAGTATTCATAGTAACCAAAGAGAATATTGGGGTAAGACAAGTAGTAAAGGAGGAAGCCCTTAATGATAACAAATCTATTTCACAAAGTAATGAATAATATATGGCCCATGTTAGTAGTATTTATTGTAGCTATTGCCTTAATTAGATTTTTCTATTTACAAACACATCGAGAGAGATTTTGCTTACATAAAGAACTTTCTTATTTATTTGCGATTATTTATATTTGGTTATTATTTGAAATACTTACGATGACGGAACTTAATAGTGCTAGTGGCATGAATTTAGTACCTTTTTCCGAAATATTTAGATATAAACTTGGAACTAAAATGTTTAATTATAATGTGCTAGGTAATATTATAATTTTCTTACCTTTTGGTTATTTAATTGGGGAATATGTTAATCCCAAAAAGATATGGCCAATTTTAATAACTACTTTTGTAACTAGTTTAGCAATAGAATTTGTGCAACTGCAAATAGGTAGATCTTTTGATATCGATGATATTATACTAAATGTTGCTGGAGGTCTTCTTGGCTATTTACTTTATATTGGTTTAAGTGCCATAAGTAGACATTTACCAGATTTCTTTAAGAGTGATTTATTCTATAATATTTTATGGATTGTAATAATATTGTTATTTGGTATTTATATATTGGGTTATTGGGGAGTTATATTTAAATGATAGATTATAGTATTACAAATGAATATGGTTATGATAAAGATTATAGTTATTTAGATAGTTTAATTAAAAGGATATTAAAACATGAGCATGTTAAAAATGCGACTTTTAGTATTGTTTTTGTTAATGAAGCAAAAATCCAAGATTTAAATAAAAATTATCGTGGTATTGATAAAATTACGGATGTTATATCATTTGCATTTGAAGATAATGAAGATATAGTGTATAATAATATGCGATTTTTAGGTGAAATATATATCTGTATTCCGAGAATGCTGGAGCAAGCCAAAGATTATGGGCATAGTGAAATAAGAGAACTTGCTTTTTTAACTTGCCATGGCTTATTACATTTACTTGGATATGATCATCAAACTAAAGATGAAGAAGAAATTATGTTTTCGTTGCAGGAGGAGTTGTTAGAAAAAGATGAAAGAACCAAAAAAGAAAGAAGTTAGTTTAGTAAGAAATGTTTTAAATAAATGTAAATATTCCTATCAAGGACTTTCATATTGCTTTCAAAATGAATCATCATTCTTAATCGAAGCAATATGTGCATGTCTTATTATTATAATGGGTATCATTTTTGATATTAATTTTTTAGAGTGGGTTATTTCTTTTGGCAGTTTATGTTTAATTACTATTATTGAACTTTTGAATACCGCGATTGAAGCTACTGTTGATATGGTTACCCAAGAATATAATGAATATGCTAAAATAGCGAAAGATTGTGGGTCTGCTGCAACTGGAATAATGACTCTTTTAGCATTACTTGTTAATTTAATTATATTTGTGCCATACTTTATTAAGCTGTTTGTAGATTTGTTTTAGGTGAGATATGAAGAGTGGATTTGTAAGTATAGTCGGAAGACCCAATGTTGGCAAAAGCACTTTATTAAATAGTATCCTAGAGCGTAAAATTGCAATTACTTCTAATGTATCTGGAACAACCAGAAATATAATTGAAGGTATTTATCATGATCAAGATACCCAAATAATTTTTGTGGATACTCCAGGAATTGCTAAACCTTTAGATAGACTTGGAAAAGTACTTAATAAACAAGCTTATTCTTTAACTAAAGATGTTGATTTAATTTTACTTGTAGTAGATATTGCCTCAGGCATTGGTAAAGGTGATAAATTTTTAATGGATTCTTTGCTTAATAATAAAGTACCAGTTATTTTAGTAATTAATAAAATAGATAAAGTATCTAATGAAACTTTAATTATGGCTATTAATGAATATAAAGATTACTCTTTTGCGGAAATTGTACCGGTATCTGCTAAAGATAATGATAATATTGATCATTTAATTCTAGTTATAAAAAAATATTTAAAAGATAATGTTAAATATTATGATGATGATATTGTTACTAGTAGTTCACTAACCTTTATGGCAGGAGAACTTGTAAGAGAAAAGTTACTCCAAAATACGAAAGAAGAAATTCCTCATTCTATTACTTGTCATTGTACTAAAATAGAAGAAAAAAAGGGGATAATGCATGTAAGTGTTGATATTATTGTTGATAAGCCAAATATTAAAAAAATAATTATTGGGGCTGGTGGCGAGATGCTTAAAAAAGTTGGCATTGCCGCTCGTACTGATTTAGAAGAATTAATGCAAAAGAAAGTATATTTAGATTTATATGTTAAAGTTTTAGAAAACTGGAAAGATAAAGAAAAGTATTTAAAAGAATTAGGTTTCTTTGATTATGAATAAAAATTTTATCATCTTCCCATTATAGTAATAGGAAGGTGAAATAATGACGAAAAAAGAAGCTTGGGAAAAATTTAAAAATAGTGGTAAGATTGAAGATTATTTAAATTATAAAAAAATAAAATAGAAGAGAAGTTGATTTCATGGCAAGTAATATTCTAAAAGTAAATGGTTTTATTTTAGCAGAGACTCCTTATGGGGATACTTCTAAAATAATTAAAGTATTTACGAAAGAATGTGGTCTTATTAGTATGATGGCTAAGGGTGCTATGAATGTTAAAAGTAAACTAAGAAGTTCTACTTTAAAATTTACTTATGGGGTATTTAATATTTATTATAAAGAAGATAAATTATCTACTTTAGTAAGTGTTGATATTATTAATCCATTAAAAAAAATAAAAGGTGATATTTTACTAATTAGTTATTTATCTTATTTATCTGAACTCACTAGTCAAGTTTTAAAACAAACTAAAGAATATGACCAAATATATGATGATTTTATAAATAGTATTTTAAAATTAGAAGAAGGATTAAATCCGGTAGTTATAACAAATATTTTAGAAGTTAAATTACTTGACTTTCTAGGAGTTGGTCTTAATCTTACTAGTTGTATCATGTGTGGTAGTAAAAAAGATATTGTTACGCTATCTAGTGAAAAGGGTGGACTTATTTGTAAGAATTGTTATACTGATGAAAAGATACTACCATTAAGTATTGTTAGAACAATTAATATGTATTATTTAGTAGATATCAAAAGTATTGATAAAATAGCCATACCAGATAATATTATTAATGATATAAATAGATTTTTAACAGGCTATTATGATGATTATACCGGTCTTTATTTAAAGAGTAAGGATTTCTTAAAGACAATTGCTAAATTATAAGTAATTGTTTTTTTATTGTGAAATTATTTAAAATGCTTTATACTATAAATAAAGATAAGGTGTAATAATGAAAAAATTTATTAATTATATATTATTTGGTTTAATATTATTTTTAAATATATCTTTTGTTAAAGCTGAAGTAATTGATGATTTAATTAGTAAATTACCAGTAGAATTAAATAGTTGTTATGGTAAAATATATGGTAAAGATGCTAAAGAAGAAAAAATTAATTATAAAGTAAATTTAGATAATGATATGTTATATATTACAGAGGAAAAAGATGGTAAAACTTTATTTGTTGATGGTTTTAATTTTGCTGATAACATTATTAGTTATGAAGTGTTCTATAATATGGATACTGATTACCAAGAATTAGAAACAAGAAATAAAGTAAATTATTTAGCTATTTTTAATGTAGTAGCTAAATTATCTGGTTATAATGAAAATTATAATAATAAAATTTTAGATGTATTAGAAGATGGTGATTTTTCAGATAATGGTTATAATTTAACGAGAGAAAAAATTGATGTAAATATTAAAGAAGATTTTAAAATAGATCTTAAAAATTTTGTTATGAGAAAAGATTTAGAAAAAGATAATAATAGACAAGGTAATAAAGTAAGAAAAACAATGGGTTATGTTATTTCTACAATAATTGTAATAGTAGGTTTAAGTTTATTAATTTATTTAAATAGAGATGTTATATTTGGTGGTAAATTTTTTAAATAATAGTTAGGGAGGTTTTAAATGGCAAATTTAGTTTTTAAGTATAGTGCCATGAATGGTGGCAAAACAATTAATATTTTACAAACAGCTTATAGTTATGAAGATAAGGGATTTAAAGTAGTTATAATAAAATCAAAGAAGGATACTAAAGGTAAAGATTGTATTATTTCACGTAATGGAATGATGCGAAAAGTAGATATACTATTAAAAGAAAATGATTCATTACTTACGGAAAGCAAATATAAATTATATTATACTGCTAAAGTTATCTTAGTAGATGAAGTAGAATTATTAAGTGAAGAACAAATTAAAGAATTATGGCATATTGCACATTTAATTAATATACCAGTTTTAAGTTATGGTTTAAAAAGTAATTTTAAAGGCGATATTTTTGGTGAAGGGATATCCCAATTATTTGCTATTGCTGATATAGTCGAAGAAATTGGTAGTAGTAGTATTTGTCCATGTGGTAAGAAAGCAATATTTAATGCTCGTAAAGTAAATGACAAATTTACGGATATAGGCCCTACTATTGTTATTGAAGATGGTAAAAATACTAACATTGAATATGTTCCTTTATGTTCTGATTGTTATTTAAAATATGTTAAAATTCATAGTAGTGAAGCAAAGAAATTAGCAAAATTGGTTGATAAAATAAAATAATTAGTATATAATTTAATACATACAAGTGATGACGGTGTGGAAAGCCAGAGCTATATAATAAGAGTGATTCTTCTAGGAATAAGTAAGGTGGAACCGCGGGTTTATACTCGTCCTTACATAAGCTAGAAGTTTTTTATTTTTAAAGGAGGAAAAAATATGGAGAAAAAAGTTACAATGGAAGAGTTGGTTAATTACTCTAAACAATATGGGTTCATTTATCAAGGAAGTGAGATTTATGGTGGTCTTGCCAATGCTTGGGATTATGGTCCTCTTGGAGCCCTTTTAAAACAAAACATTAAAAATATGTGGTGGAAAAAGTTTGTGCAAGAATGTTCATTTAATTATGGCCTTGATTCTGCTATTTTAATGAATCCAAAAGTATGGGTAGCATCAGGACATGTAGCATCATTTAATGATCCCCTTATCGATTGCAAACATTGTAAAAGTAGATATCGAGCTGATAAATTAATTGAAGATGCAACTAAGGGTGAAATTACTGGCGATGGCATGAGTGAAGATGAACTTATTAGTAAAATGAAAGAGTTAAATATTACTTGCCCTAAATGTGGTAGTAGTGATTTTACAGATATTCGTAAATTCAATTTACTATTTGAAACATATCAAGGGGTAACAGAAGATGCTAAAAATAAAATATATTTACGTGGCGAAACTGCGCAAGGTATTTTTGTTAACTTTAAGAATGTCGAAAGAAGTATGCGAGCTAAAATTCCTTTTGGTATTGCGCAATATGGTAAGAGTTTTAGAAACGAAATAACACCTGGTAATTTTATTTTTAGAACTAGAGAATTTGAACAAATGGAATTAGAATTTTTCTGTAAACCTAATACAGATTTAGAGTGGTTTGGTTTTTGGAAAAATTATTGTATTGATTTTCTTAAACTTTTAGGTTTAAAAGAAGAGAATTTAAGATATAGAGATCATTCTAAAGAAGAATTATCTTTCTATAGTAAAGCTACTACTGACATTGAATATAAGTTTCCTTTTGGTTGGGGAGAATTATGGGGAATAGCTGATCGTACTGATTATGATTTAGATACTCATATTAAACATTCTGGTGAAGATTTAAGATATTTAGATCCAGAAACTAATGAAAAATATATTCCATATGTAATTGAACCATCAGTTGGCGTAGATCGTCTACTTCTAGCAATTCTTGCTGATGCTTACCATGAAGAATTAGTTGATGATGAAACAAGATTAGTACTTAAAATTAGTCCAGCACTTGCGCCAATTAAAGTAACAATTTTGCCTTTAGTAAAAAAATTACATAGTGAAAAAGCAACTGATATTTATAATAATCTTGCTAAACATTTTTCTTGTAGTTATGATGAAGCTGGAAGTATTGGTAAACGTTATAGAAGAAGTGATGCCATTGGTACCCCATTTACAATAACTGTAGATGATGATACTTTAAATAATAATACGGTTACAATTAGAAATCGTGATACGATGAAACAAGATACAATTAATCTAGAAGATGTAAAGGATTACATTGAGAGCAAAATAGTCTTGTAAAAGTTTTATTTATTTGATAGAATTAAGTAGTAAATAAAGAATATTGGAGGATATAGTTATGGCACTTAGAATTAAAGATTGGTTTAAAAATGATGAAGATATGGAAGAAATAGGAACAGAAGACGAATATTATTCAGTATCTGAATCAGAAGCATTAAAAAATGCTGATAAAGCTGGTAATCAAATGATTCTTTTAGAACCAAGAAGTTTTTCGGAAGCACAAGCAATTGCAGATCATTTAAAAACAAGAAATAGTGTAGTTGTTAATTTAAAAAGAGTAACATCTGCGCAAGCTAAAAGAATTATTGATTTTCTAAGTGGTTGTATTTATGCCATTGGTGGCAATATGCAAAAAATTGGTGTAGGTATTTATTTATGTACGCCAAAAAATGTCAATGTTCAAGGTAAAATAACTGATGATAATGAAAAATCAAAAAGTGGAGCCGAAGAAGACGATTTAGGTTGGTAGAAAAGAGGTAGCGTATGAGAAAATTTAATACGAGTTTTCCAGGCTATAATAAAGGTGAAGTAAACTCTTTTGTGCAAAATGTTACAACTGAATATGAAGGAATGCTTGATAATTTAAAGGCTCGCGATCAAGAAATAAATAAATTAAAAAGTGAATTAGAGCATTATAAAAATATTGAAAGTACTTTAAATAGAGCTATTTTAATTGCGGAAGAATCATCGCAAAACATTAAAAAAACTGCTTTTGATGAATCAAGAACAATTATTGAAGATGCAAAACGAAATGCTTCAAGAATAATAAATAATGCTTTAATAAAAGCAGAAAGAGTTGAGACAGAAGCCGAGACTTTAAAAAGACAATTTGCAAGTTATAAGAAAAGATATCGTAATATTCTAGAAGAAGCTCTAGATGAAGTTGATAGATTAGAAATAGATAAATAAATTATTATGTGAAAATTAAGTGTAGAAATACACTTTTTCTTGTGATTTATTCTAAATAATAGTATACTTTATTTGGAATATAATTGTAGGGAGGCAATATGAAAGTAAGAATTATTAGTGCTTTAGTAGCACTTGCAATAGTTATTCCATTAATATATTTAGGCGGTTACCCATTTGCCATAGGCTGTGGCATATTAAGTATATTAGGATATGTCGAAATTCTTAAATTAAAAAAATCACATCAAGAAATACCTAATATAGTAAAAGTTTTAGGATTAGTATCTCTTTTATATTTGGTATTAGGAGATTATGGTGAAACGTCTTTAGTTTATTCTTTAAGTTATGAAAGAGTATTAATACCTTTAGTGTTATTATTAATTCCCACAGTATTATATAAAAAAGATAAATATAAAATAGAAGATGCTTTTTATTTACTTAGTGCAATTTATTTAATTGGTTTATTTTTTAATCTATTAATTATAATAAGAAATGCTAATGTATTTATTTTATTGTATTTAGTAAGTGTAACAATATTTACAGATACTTTTGCTTATGTAATAGGGTGTTTAATAGGTAAACATAAAATGAGTAAGATTAGTCCAAAGAAATCTTGGGAGGGTGCCATAGCTGGTGTTATTGGGGGAGTATCAATTGCTTTAATAGTTTATCATAATTTAGTAGAACCATTAAATTTTAAAATAATTTTAGTAACTATTTTACTTTCTATTATAGGTCAAATTGGTGATTTAGTATTTAGTAAAATAAAAAGAGAAAATGATATAAAAGATTTTTCTAATATTATGCCAGGTCATGGTGGTATCTTAGATCGCTTTGATAGTTTAACATTTATTGTATTTACTTATGTTATAATAATTATGTTTTTGTAGAAAGGAAGATTCAACATGTGGATTATAACTTTAATTTTATTTGTATTTTTACTTGGTATTATTGTCTTAGTACATGAATTTGGTCATTTTATCTGGGCCAAGAAATTTGGTGTTTATATTTATGAATTTTCAATTGGCATGGGACCAATTATTTATTCCCATACTGGTAAGAAAGATGGCATTAAATATAATATAAGAGCTCTTCCCATTGGTGGTTTTGTCTCAATGGCAGGAGAGGTTTATGAAGATGATGAAGAAACCAAAGTAAATGGTAAAAAACTTTCTAAAGATAAATTTTTATGTAATAAACCAATTTGGCAAAGAATAATTGTTATGGCTGCTGGTGTCATGAATAACTTTATCTTAGCTATAATTATTTTAATGTTTACTGGCTTTATCTGGGGTAATGTCGTAACCTCTAATAAGATTGCAATGGTTGAAGAAAATTCCGCTTTTGCTAAAAATGGTATTGTCGCAGGTGATACAGTTTTAAAAATTAATGGTAAAAAAATTAATTCTTGGGAAGAAGCCCAAACTAGACTTGCTTTTAAAAGTAAAGATGATATTTATACCTTTACAATAAAACATAAAAATGGTGAAATAGAAGATTATAAAATAAAGAAAGATTATGTTTATGATAAAGATGGTAAGCCAATTGAAGAAAATGGAGAAAAAGTTCAAAGATATGGTTTTAGTGTCGAGCAAAAGAAAATAACTGGTTTCTTTAATTCAATTAAATATGCTTTTATCAATTTCTGGAATTTCATTTATACGATGTTGATAACTTTAGGAAATTTAGTTATTGGTAGACTTTCTTTAGATAATTTATCTGGTCCAGTTGGGGTTTATCAAGTAGTAGGTGATAATGTAACAGGTTTAGGATTTGCAAGTGGCCTTCAAAACTTTATTAGATTACTTTCCCTATTAAGTATTAATGTTGGTTTAATAAATATCTTACCTTTCCCAGCCTTTGATGGTGGACATATATTATTTTTAGTAATTGAAAAAATAAAGGGAAGTCCAGTAAATCAAAATGTTGAAAATTGGTGTCATACTATTGGTTTTATTCTAATTATGCTTTTAATTATCGTAGTAACCATAAATGATATAATAAGATTATTTTAATAAGCAATTTATTGCTTATTTTTTGTGATATAATTTATATATGAAAAATGAATTAAGAAAAAAATATTTATTAGTAAGAAATAATATTAATAATAAAAATAAGAAAGATAAAATTATTTATGAAAAAGTAATAAATAATTCTTTTATAAAGAATAGTGATACTATTTTAATATATGTTTCTAAAGATAGTGAAGTAGATACAATCAATTTAATTAATTGCTTTTTAAAAAGTAAAAAAGTAGCAGTACCTAAAGTAAATAATAATATAATAGAATTTTTCTATATAAACAGTTTGGATGATTTAGAAAAAGGATCTTTTAATATATTAGAACCTACTACTAATAAGAAAGTAACTGATTTTAATAATGCTGTATGTATAACTCCAGGAATATGTTTTAATAAAGAAGGATACAGAATAGGTTATGGTAAAGGCTACTATGATAGATTTTTTAGTAAACATAAAATATATGCAATTGGGTTATGTTATCAAGAATGTTTAATTAATGATAATTTTGCTAATAGTTATGATATAAAAGTAAATGAAGTAATAAGTGATTAAATATGATAAAATAAAAGAGATAAAGAGGGGGGAATTATGAATTATTTAAATACTATTAAAAATAATCAAAATTGTTTTAAGGATTTTATTACAAGAAGTACATATCATAGTAATGCTATTGAAGGTAGTACTCTAAGTATAAATGAAACATTTGCTTTATTATTTGAAAGTAATTATTGTAATATTGAAAATGTTAGTCCAAGAGAAATATATGAAGCAATAAATCATAAAGAAATATTAAATATTTTATTAGCTAAAATATCTCAGAAAGAAAAATTGTCTAATGAATTATTACTTGAAATAAATCAAACTATTAATAATAATATCATGTATGTTGGTGGTTATAGACTAGGACCAATTAGAATAGTTGGATCTGAAAAGAAATTTCCACTTCCTGATGAATTAGAAGAAAAAATGGATGATTTTATAAACAATTATAATGATTTATTTACTAAAAATATTACGATGGAAGATATAGCTAAAATGCATATGACTTATGAAAATATTCATCCATTTCCAGATGGTAATGGTAGAACAGGTAGATTACTAATAAATTATTTGCTACTCCAAAAAAATATGTGCCCAATAGTTATTCCAGTAGCAATTAGAAAACAATATATGGAAGCATTAGAGAATAATGATATAGAAAAATTAACTAAAATATTTGTTGATTTACAACAACAAGAATTAGATAGAATTAATGATTTTAAAGCATAATTTTGTGGTATAATATAGGTGTTCTTGTAGCTCAGCAGGATAGAGCGTACGCCTCCGACGCGTAAGGCCGAGGGTTCGATTCCCTCCAAGAACACCATATGATAATAACTCGGATTTTCGAGTAAAAAAAGGCGCACTTGATAAAAGTGCGTTTTTATGTTATTATGTATTTGTCAAAGAAATTTGCATAAAATAAAAAAGAGGAACATTTGTCTCGCAAGTGAATGTCGCCTCTAAAAATTTAGTTTCGACACTCGATCAGTGCTGATTGAGTGTCATATTTTTATTGCTATTACCAATAAGGTAAGGAGTAATAAAATGATAGCAATAAGCCGAAGGACTTTTACAATAAAAGTTCTTTTTTTCATTGTATCCCTCCTTTCTTTCTTAAGATTGGAGGACGACACTCACATCAAATGTTCCTATAAAAATTATACTAAAATTAATACTATTAAACAATGAATTTTTTATAATTTTCACTTTATTTTCTAACAAATGCATTTGTTAGAAAAACATTTTTATCTTATAGGAAATTAAAAAAATACAAAAGCAACTTGTCAATCACTTGTTTGAGCGGTACAATTATATTGTCCAGGAGGTATGGTTATGTTAATTAGTCGAGTAAAAGAAATAAAATAAAAAAATATTACGGTAACGACTGTTGAAAATATAGTCTGTGGAGGAGTAAAACCCAAAGAAACGGGAAAGAATAAGTTGCACGGTTTATTATCAAGATAAAGCAAAAATAAATTTTATTTATGTTTTACTTTTGTTCTTAAAATGATTAAAATCACAATAATAAGGAGTATTATGATAGTACAAAGATATTTCTCTGATTTTCTCATAACTTTACCTCCCATAATTTAAAAAGTGAATGAGAATATTATCTAACTAACTAAGTATTTCTAAAATAATCGAACTTTATTCTTTACACAAAAATTTATGTAAATTTTGATAAATTTAAAATACAAAAGAGGTGGAATTTTTGAAAAAAGTTTTAGTGTTATTTTCGGGTGGAAAAGATTCTATGCTTAGTACAGTTTTACTAATTGAACAAGGCGTTGAAACTTTATTAGTGCATTACGATAATTCTTTAGAATTAGGAAGTAAAAATGCCAAAAATGGATATAAAAGATTAATGAAAAAATATAGTGAGGACAAAGTAAAATATCTTGGTGTAAAAAAAATCGATGCTATATTTAGATCATTTATCAAAGATTTTTATAATTTAAAAGTTGATGAAATTTTAAAGGAATATGGTAAAATATCCTTTTCTCAATTTAATTGCCTTGCTTGTAGATTATCAATGTATGTAACAACGATTATTTTATGTAAGCAATTAAATATATCATATGTTGCAGATGGTGCGAGAAATAGTCAATTATTTGCTATTGAACAAGATGATATGTTAAATTTGTTTAAGGAATTATTTAAAGAATATAATATTGATTTATTATTACCTGTTAAAAATTTAGAAAATGATTTTGAAGAAAAAAATGAATTTTTAGTTCGTGGTATTATTCCAAAAGTAAACGAGACCCAATGTTTAATAGGTATGCCATTATATACTAATGATAGAGAAATATTAAATGCAACTATTAATGTTTATAAAAAATTTCTTTATCCTAAAATTAATGATTTAATTGAAAGATATAAAAATGTTAAATTTGGTGATGATTATATATGATACAAGATAATAGAAGCAAGTATTTTGTTTTTGTACCATTTTGTTTATTATCACAAGCATACCAAGCTCAGGGTTTAGTAAAATATGAATGGCAAAGTTCAATTAAACCTATTGTAGAGTTATTATTAGATAATAATATTAATATTATTCAAATGCCTTGTACTGAAAGTAGTTTTAATAACAATTTAATTAGAAAACCTATGGGATTAGCAAAGTATAATAATAAAGAATTTAATGAACATTGTGAAAAATTAGCAAATTGGGTTGCCAATGAAATAAAAAATATAATTGCCTCAAATTATAAAGTTATTGCCATTTTAGGAATAGAACAATCACCATCATGTTGTGTTAATTATATATATACAAATCATGGTAATGAAAATAGAAAAGGCTTATTTATAGAAAAGTTATATAAAAAAATTGAAGATTTTAATATACCAATAATAGGAATAAATAGAAAGTATATAAATAAATCATATAAACAATTAGAATCAATAATAAAAAAAGAATTAAAAGTGTAGTAGAAAGGAATTATTAATGTTAGGGAATTTTTTGTTAGGAATTGTTTCAATTTGTACTTTTGTATCTTATTTTCCTCAAACAATTAAATTATTAAAAAATAAAAAATCAAATAATTTAAGTATATCATCATGGATTTTATGGGTAATAAGTAGTGTATCTTACACTATATATGCAATTTGTATTAGTAAAGATATAATGTTAATATTTGAAACATCTTTAGAAATGTTTTTTTTGTTTATTAATATTATTATTAACGATTAAATATAGAAATAATTATTAAACATAGTGAATAATTAATGAAAAATTTGTCTATAAAATTGAGAAAATAATTGCAATAAAAATAATTAAGTAATATATTTAATATATGTAGTTTAAATGGAGTGAAGTATGAATAAAGAATTAAATTATCCGGTAAAATATGCCGTATTAGAATTAAAAGAGGTTGGAGGATATTCTCAAGGATGGGAAGATATAACTATGGGGTTTATTGCCTCTAAATGTTTTGTTGTGGAATCAAAAGTAAAATATTTATCTGATGGTAGTAGTAAAGTATCACATAAAGTAGTATTTCCCCATAAAGATTATAAAACCTTTAAAGTTTCTTTAAGTACGAGAAATAGTGTTCAAGTTGAAGAACGAATTGTACCTCAATATAATGCTATATCAGAACCATACCCAGTAAATATAGTTGCTGATTTATTTGATACATATGAAGATGCTAAAGAAGATGCTGAAGTAAAAAATAAAGAGTTATATCGTAGTTTGACTTGTCATTTAGATGTTGACTATTTAGTAAAAAATTTAGATAGAATAAATCAAGAATTTGCTTCCGAAATGGAATTATGTAATTTATTTGAAAAAGCATCATTAGAAGAAACAGAAGATATGGTTGTTTCTTACGATAGAGAAATTGATAAAACTATCAAAAAACTTAAAAGGGAGAAAAATAATGAAAATATATAATAAATTAGTAAGAGATAATATACCTGATATAATGATTGAAAATGGTGCTAAACCAGTTACAAGGATATTAGATGATAAAGAATATTTAAAAGAATTAAATAAAAAATTATTAGAAGAAGTAAATGAATATTTAGAAAGTGGCGATATTTTAGAACTTGCTGATATTGAAGAAGTTTTACAAAGTTTAGTTTTATGTAAAGATACAACACTAGAAGAATTTGATAAAATAAGAGTAAGAAAAAGAGAAAAACGTGGTGGATTTACGAAAAAATTATTTTTAGAAAGAGAAGATTAAAAATACTGACATATAAACCTTATATGATTTATTCAATAAATGAATAAAAGGATTATTTTTAACTCAATCATATAATCACTGCCAGTTTTTAATATTTAGTAAAATAAGTCAAATGACTTGTTTTTTTAAGTGACTTCAAATAATTATAATGGTATAATATATTTAAGAGATAAACAATAAGTAGAGGTAGGGGAATTATGGGTTATTTAGACAGTTTAAATAAAGAACAAAAAGAAGCAGTTAAACATATGGAAGGACCATGTCTTGTTGTGGCTGGAGCAGGTTCTGGCAAGACAAAAGTACTTACGACAAGAATTGCTTATTTAATAGATGAGGGTATTTATAGTGGTCATATTTTAGCCATTACTTTTACTAATAAAGCAGCCAAAGAAATGAAAGAAAGAATTAATAAATTAGTTAGTGATAACTATGCTTTTGTAGGTACTTTCCATTCTTTTGGTTTAAGAGTAATTAAAGAAAATTACGATGTTTTAGGTTTAACTAAAAATTTTACTATCTTAGATTCTGAAGATGTTTTAAGTATCATAAAGAAAATTATGAAAGATAAAGGAATGGATATAAAAGAAATATCACCAGCTTATATTAGAAATAGAATTAGTTTTATTAAAAATGAAATGTTAAGTGATGCTGAGATTACCAGATATTTTTTAAGTGATATTGAAAAAAAAGCCGCGGAAATTTATTTTGCGTATGAAAAAGTAAGAAAAAAGAACAATGTGGTTGATTTTGATGATTTACTTAAATTACCAGTAGAACTTTTTTTAAGTAATCCAGATATTTTAGATAAATATCAAGATAAATACCAATATATTTTAGTAGATGAATATCAAGATACAAATGAAGTCCAATATTGTTTAATTAAACTTTTAAGTGAAAAGTATCGTAATATTTTTGTGGTAGGGGATCAAAATCAAGCCATCTATGGTTTTAGACAAGCCAATTATAAAAATATTGTTAATTTTGAAAGAGATTATACTGATGCTGAAGTTATTGTCTTAAATCAAAATTATCGAAGTACGACAACTATTTTAAATGCCGCTAATTCAGTTATTAAAAATAATATTGAAAGAAAAGATGTTAATTTATATAGTGATTTAGGTGAAGGTGTCAAAGTTAAATATTTAAGAAGTAATGATGGAGCCCAAGAAGTAAATGTCGTTATGAGTGAAATTAGAAATTTACTCGATATGGGTTATCATAAGTGCGATATAGCCATATTTTACCGAACTAATGCCCAATCAAGAGTTTATGAAGAAGCAATGATTAAAAATAATTGGCCTTATAAAGTAGTTGGTAGTTTTTACTTCTATAAAAGAAAAGAAATAAAAGATTTAATTAGTTATTTAAAATTAATTGAAAATCATGATGATGATATATCTTTAAAAAGAGTTATTAATGAACCAAAAAGAGGTATTGGTACTAAATCAATTGAAAATTTAGAAAATAAAGCAAATGAAGATGGTACTTCAATGTTTGATGCTATTACTAGTGGTAAAGAATTAGAATTTAAAAATATTATTGAATCTTTAACTAAAGATGCGGAAGAGTTATCTTTAACTGAACTTATTGATGATGTTTTAGATAAATCCGGAATGAAAGCTGATATTACGAAAGAGCATACTTTAGAAGGTGATCTTAGACTTGAAAACTTAATGGAATTTAGAAGTATTACGGAAAATTATCAAAATGTTACTGGCAGTGTTAATCTTAGTGATTTTCTAGATGAAATTAGTTTAATCGCGGATATTTCCGAACATAAGGAAGATGATGATGCCATTACTTTAATGACTTTTCACTCTGCTAAAGGGTTAGAGTTTAAAGTAGTCTTTATGGTAGGAATGGAAGAAGGTATAATGCCCCATATTAATTCTATTATGGAAGAAAATGGCATTGAAGAAGAAAGACGATTATGTTATGTTGGAATTACAAGGGCTAAAGAAAGATTATATATAACTAATGCGAAAATGCGGATGCTTTACGGTAAAGACATGGCTAATCCACCTTCAAGGTTTATTGCGGAAATTGCTCCAGAGTATATTGAGTCCAACATTGCTGAAAATAAAAAAATTAATAAAGATTTGTTGTATAATGAAGAGAATAGTGAATATAAAAGTGGTGATGTTGTTACCCATCTAACTTTTGGCAAAGGCGTTGTCGTTGGGGTAGATGATCGTTTTGTTTCTGTTGCTTTTGATAAAAGATATGGAATTAGAAAATTTTTTAAAAATTATAAAGGATTAAAGAAAGGAAAATAATAATGAAAGAAGATTTAACTTTATTAGTACTTGCTGCTGGAATGGGTAGTAGATTTGGTGGCCTTAAACAAATAGAACCAGTTGGACCTAATGGCGAGTTTATTATTGACTATAGTATTAAAGATGCTCTAGTGGCTGGTTTTAACAAAGTAGTATTTGTGATAAAGGAAGAAAACTATGAAATATTTAAATCTACTATCGGAGCTCGCGTTGAAGATAAAATTAAGGTAGAATATGTATTTCAAAAAATAACTGATTTACCAGAAGGAATAAACATTCCAAGTGAAAGAATAAAACCACTTGGAACAGCTCAAGCAATTTATGCCGCAAGAGATGTTATCAAAGAAAAATTTGCAGTTATTAATGCGGATGATTTATATGGCAGAGATGCTTATATTAAAGCTGCTGAATTTTTACGTAATGCTAAAAATAATGAATATGGTAATGTTGCTTATGAAGTAGGTAATACACTTACAGTTAATGGTGCCGTAAAACGTGGTGTTATTTTTGCTAGTGATGGCTATATTACAAATATTGTTGAAAGTTCAATTGAAAAAGTTAATGGTATAATTACTGCTAAACCATTATCAGGTGAGGATGAATTTGTTATTCCTGATAATCAACCAGTATCAATGAATTTATTTTGTTTAACACCAGAGATATTTAAATATTTAGAAATTCATATTAAAGAATTTTTCTTAAGTCAAGAAGATTTAATGACTTGTGAGTATTTACTTCCTGATGTAGCATTTGCTAGTGCTAATGAAAATAATACTCAAATAAAAATAGTAAGAACAACAAGTAAACATTATGGTATGACTTATAAAGAAGATTTAGAAGACTTAAAACAAGGTATTTTAAATGAAATAAATAATGGTACTTATAATAATAATTTATGGAGTTAAATTATGGATGCAAAGCTTAGAATAGAAGAATTAGTTAAATTACTTAATGATGCTAATTACAATTATTTTGTTTTAGATAATCCGACTATAACGGATCAAGAATATGATAAATATTTAAGAGAACTTATTAATTTAGAAGAAAAATATCCGGAATATGCCCAAGTAGATAGTCCAACCAAAAGAGTTGGGGGAGAAGTAATTGATAAGTTTAATAAAATTACTCATAAAATACCAATGCTTAGTTTAGGCAATGTCTTTAATGAAGATGAAGTAAGAGATTTTGATGCTAAAATAAGAAAAACTGGTATTAATCCTGAATATGTTTGTGAACTTAAAATAGATGGCTTAAGTGTTTCTTTAATTTATGAACATGGTATTTTAAAAAGTGGAGCAACTCGTGGTGATGGTGTTGTGGGTGAAGATATTACCCACAATGTTAAAACTATTAAAGCCATACCTTTAAAGTTAAATAGAGATATTGATATTGAGGTAAGAGGAGAAATCTATATGGATAAAGAAACTCTTACAAAACTTAATAAAGAAAGAGAATTAGAAGGTCTTCCTCTTTTACAAAACGTCAGAAATGCTGCAGCTGGTAGTGTCAGACAATTAGATAGTAAAATTGCTGCGAAAAGAAATTTAAATAATTGGATTTATCATTTACCTAATCCACTTGATTATGGTATTGATAAACATATGGATGCCCTAACATTCATGAAAGATTTAGGTTTAAAAGTAAATCCTAATAATAGACTTGTTAAAAATATTGATGAAGTAATTGATTTTATTAATGAGTATACCGAAAAAAGAGATAGTCTTCCTTATGAAATAGATGGAATAGTTATTAAAGTAAATGATATTCATGAACAACAAGAATTAGGATTTACCGCTAAATATCCTAAATGGGCAACTGCTTATAAATTTATTGCAAGTGAAGTATTAACAAAACTAACTGATATTATTTTTACGGTTGGAAGAACTGGTAGAATTACCCCAAATGCGGTCTTAGAGCCAGTTTTAGTAGCAGGTTCAACTGTCGCAAGAGCAACATTACACAATGAAGATTTTGTAAATAGTCTAGGTCTTATGATTGGGGATATTGTAAGTGTTCATAAAGCTGGTGATGTAATACCTGAAGTAACTGGTACGAAAAAAGAAAGAAGAACGGGTTTAGAAAAACCATTTAAAATGATTAGTGAATGCCCTATATGTGGTACTAAACTCATCAAAAAAGAAGGACAAGTTGATCATTATTGTCCAAATCAAAATTGTCCAGCCAGAGGAATTGAAGCTTTAATTCATTTTGCCTCAAGGGATGCCATGAATATCGATGGTTTAGGTGATGAAATAATTGAAGACTTCTTTAACGAAGGATTCTTAACTAAGATAACCGATTTTTATCATTTAAAAGAACATGAAGATGATATCCTAGTTTTAGAAGGTTTTGGTCGTAAAAGTTTTGATAATATGTTAGAAGCAGTTGAAAATAGTAAACATAATAGTTTAGAAAAATTATTATTTGGTTTAGGTATATCTGGTATTGGTAGTAAGACTGCTAAGCTTTTAGCAGAATACTTTGGTAATATTGATAATTTAATGCATGCTTCAATAGAAGAATTACTTTCTATAAAAGATATTGGTGATATTCTTGCTGAAAATATCTATAATTATTTTAGGAACAATCAAAATTTAATTTATGAATTAAAAATGCTTGATATTAATATGGAATATTTAGGAGTTAAAAAGAAAACAAATGAATTTATTACAAATAAAAAATTTGTTATGACTGGAGCTATCTCTTTTATGAGTAGAGATGAAATCAAAGCTTTAATTGAAGAATATAGTGGTACTTTCTCTGAAAGTGTTAGTAAAAAAACTGATGTGGTAATTGTTGGTGAAAATCCAGGTAGTAAGTATGATAAAGCAAGAGAACTCGGCATTACTATTTGGAATGAAACTGAATTTAAAAATGTTGTTGATAATATAAAAAAATATTGATTTTCGGGGGGGGTATATTATAATAACCTTATAGATAATAGAGGTTATTATAGATGAAAGAAAATAAAAAGAGAGTAATAATAAAAATGATAATGATAGTAAGTATAATTACTTTCTTTTTTGTATCTAAAAATATAATAAATAAAAAATATGAAACCTTACCAGAAGTAAAATTAAGAGAAATAAATAAAGAAAAAGGTTTAGCCATAATGGTTTCAAATAAAAATGGGTATGAAGAATATGATAATAATTTATGGCCAGACGATGAATATTATTATGTTAAATCAGAGTGTGTAAATAATAGTGGAAATATAATTGAAGATGCTTTAAATTATAATGCTGATACAAAAAAAGCAACTTTAACTACTAATGAAACTATCTATTGTACTTTATATTTTGATAAATATAATTATATGAAAGTTCCTTTGAAAAATACTGGCAAAACTTTTGGCTCCGTTGAAGAAGTTATTGCCGAATATATGTTACCAGAAATAAAAAATATATATTTTGTTAATTATATAAATTTGGATAAAGCAATAGAACATTGGAATATAGGGGATACAAGTATGGGAAGCGATGTAGATTCAGTAGTAGCATGGACAGAAACAATACCAAATGATGAAAGTTATAAAAATTTATATATTGGTAGTCGTACTAAAATTAGAGCATTAAGCTTACAAAGAGCTTTTATGGGAACAGAACGTGATATGTTGAATGGACAAATTCCTGCTAAAAATATATCTGTAGAAACAATAGATTTTGGCAATCAACTTGATACAAGTAAAACATTAACTATGAGCCAAATGTTTTACGCTAATAAAAATTTAAAAACTATTAAAGGTATGGAGAATTGGGATGTTTCAAATTTAGCAAGTAGTGAATTAATGTTTGAATATTGTGCAAGTTTAACGGAATTAAATGCATTAAAAAATTGGAATATATCAAATTTAGTAGTAGCTCATTGGATGTTTCAATCCTGTTTAAATTTAAAAAACATAGATTTAAGTGGCTGGAATTCATCTCAATTAAGCATTCTCGGTATGTTTGCCAGTTGTGAAAAATTAGATAATATTGATATGAGAAATATAACTTTTAATACTACTTATAATTATGATTATACTTTTGTTATGGTTCCTGTATCAGCTACAATAATTGTAAAAGATGAAACACAAAGACAATGGCTAAGTTCTAAAAATATTTTTCCGGGTACTATAAAAATACCAACTTAAATTTAATTAATTTTTATTTCATCCCCCTCATTAAAATTATAAAAAAATATTGATTTTCGGGGGGGGGTATACTATAATAACTTTATAGATAATAGAGGTTATTATAGATGAGAAAAGATACAAAAAAGATAATAATTACGATATTAATAATAGTAAGTATGATTACTATCTTTTTTGTATTTAAAACTTTTATAAAAAAAGAAGAATTACCAGAAGTAAAATTACAAGAAAAAGATAAAGCAAACAAGGCATTAGCAATAATGGTATCAGAAGATGGTGAAAAGTATAAAGAATATAAAGAAGAAAAATTACCAGGAAATGAATATAAATTTAAAGAAGCAAAATGTATAGATAAAAATGGAAATAGCATAGATGGAAAAGTAGTAGAACAAGAGGGAAAGATAACTATAAACACAAATAAAACAATTTATTGTACATTTTACTATGATCATAAAGGAATAACTGAGATATTAAGAGAGAATGATACTAATAAAGTAATAAGTAGTAATTTAGTAGGAGATTTATATAGATATCAAGGAGTAGGAACAAAAGAAGCAGAGGATGCTACTCATAAATTAGTAAATAATAATTATATATGTTTTGGAACAAGTGATAAAGATGCATGTATTAATAATCCTAAAAAATATTTATATCGAATAATAGGAATAACTACTGATGAAAAATTAAAATTAATTAAAAATACAACAGTAATAGAAAATAATATTGGCTCTTTTTCTTGGAATGATAAATATTATATTAAATCTGGTGAAAGTTATTCATGTCCTAATGGTGTATGTCCAGAATGGCCTAATTCATTAATATTTAAAAGATTAAATGGGATAAGTAATGGTAAAGTAAGTGGAGAAGGAAAAGTAACTGATGGAGGTAATACCGATATTTTTGTTGATAATCCTAATTATGATTATTTAAAATCAGGTGATAAAATTAATGGTGGAACAACTGCTAGTAC
>CANPZJ010000002.1 GCA_947588795.1 uncultured Bacilli bacterium | reverse complement strand
ATATCTTCTTTCATCTAGTGTATCTTGTTTTCCATAAAACTTTTCACACTATCCATCAATATACATCTACCCTTAAGGGAAGAGTCAATATTATTTTTATTATTTACTATTTAATAGTATAACATAAATTACATAATCAACTAGCAAAATATATTTTATAAAAATAAAAGGGAGCCTAGGCTCTTTGTAAGAATTTTTTTACCAGCAGTCATACGTCCTACTAACATAGATAATATGGTATATCCAACTATGTTTAATATAGGGACTGAATATAGTATTTGAAAATATTTCTATCAAATATATTGATATTTTTATAATTTTTGTTTATACTTAATTTATAGGAAGCGTGAATTTCACGTCACCTTATGTTTCATAAAATGACGTTATCCTTGTATTACTACTTGGACGACGTCTTTTACTTTATCAACTAGCATAACTAATTGGTAAAGTATTATAATTACTAATAAAAACTTGTTTAAGGTCTTTACTTTCATAACCATATCACCTCTTTCTAGAGTAAAACCCCCTGAAATTAGAATATTTAAGGTGACGTCTATAACACACTTCCATGAGCATCTATTATAAGTAAAAATTTTTATTTGTAAACACATTCGACAAAACTTCTATTTATTCGACAAAATTAAAAGAGCACCTAGACTCTTTTATTTATATTTAAGAATTTTTTACCATCAACCATTCGCTCTACTAACAAGATGATGCGTATATCACCAAATACATTAAGTACAAGTGATTGGAGCATCAATAATAGTTGGTTTTTATTGTTTAACTAATACTTCTTTTTCTAGTTTTGTTATTAATTCATCAATTACATCTTTGGGAATTCTCGTTGTGGGACAATTCTTAATTAATTTACAAGCATTTATTCCTTTTTTATAAGTAATAATTTTATTTTCAACCATCAATTCTATTATTCTTAAAGTCCTAATAACTTCTACTCCATGTTTTAAAGCATAATTTTTTAATTCATTATCACCAGTAGCTAAAATACATTTATTATCTCTTGCAATAATAAAATTAAGTACATCATAAGTAGATAATTTAGGCCTTTCTTGTCTAATTAAACTAATTTCATTTAATTCTTCTGCTGTAGCATTAATTACTTTAATTTTATTTATAATTTTAATATTTCCTGTATTACTATTAATTTCATCATATTTTATTAAATCACTTATATAAACATTATCTAATTTTACAAATTCTTCTAATACTTCACCATTATTTAAATCAGTAATTATATTAGTATCCGTAATTATCATTTTCGTTGTTATATTCATTTATTGTTTCTCCTAAAAATTCACATGCTTTATTAAGTGATATAATATTATCTGTTTCTAATCTATGGACTATTTTTCTAAATTGATATGATCTCTCTGGTGTAATTAATATTGGTTCATTTTTTTTACCATACTTTTTATTTATTTTAATACATAAATTTTTATATGTATATTCAGATATAATATTTAAATCTTTTAATCTATATAAAGTAGATGCAATACTTACTTTATATTCATTTTTAAAAGCCATTAATTCATATAAACTAATATTTTTTCTTGATATACCAAATTCATTTATTATTGCTTCTTTGGGCATTAACAAACTACTAGCAAATCTATTACACAACTTTTCTTCATCTATATTTTTATTGTTGATATTTAAAAGTAAATGACCTAATTCATGAGCAATAGTAAATCTTTGTCTTGCCCCATCATTTATATTATTTAATAAAACTATAATTGGTATATTATTAACAAATTCACTTAAGCCATCAAAATCATTAAATTTGTTATTATAATTCTCTATTTCAATAATTATAATTCCTAAATTTTCTAAAGTATTAATTAGATCAGATATAGGTTGAATATTTGAATATTTTATATCATTTCTAAATTTTATGGCAGCATCTTCTGCTTCTTCTAAAGAATTACAATTATATTTTTTTAATGTTTTATAATCATTAATGTTATTTATTTCTATAACTTCTAAATATTTTGCCACTTCATTTAAAATTATTTCTTTTAATAATTCTAAATTTTGACCTGTTAATCTTTTTCTTTTTCTAAATGAAGTAAATTTCATATTAGGAGTATTATAACTTTTTAATAGTTCAATAGTTTTAACATTATATGCTTTAGCAAATTCAATTAATTTTTCAGAATTAGGATTTATTTGTCCTTTTTCATATTTTGCTACTGCAGGAGCAGACATATTTAATAAAGTACCTGCTTCTTTTAAAGATAAGTTTTTTAATAATCTTATTCTTTTTAAATTTTGACCTATTACATTCATAATATCGCTTTCTTTCAGTTTATATTTTATCAAAAAAAGTTGGCTTTGTAAACTAAATATTATTATATGATAAACATATTACATAACTCAAAAATTATAATATTTGTCGTTAATAAAATTTGGTATTTTTTCATTAACTTATATTATTTATCAATATTTTGCATTTTTAATAAATTAGTGTCATATCATTTAATAGATAATAAGGAGATATATATGATAAATAAACAAAATTTGTGGTTTGTAACTTTATTTTCTTTAATTTTAATCTTAGGAATTTATTATGTTAGTATTGATGATGAAGTAGCAAGTGTTTTAAAAGCAGAAGATAATAATGCACAGGAAGAAGTAATTGAAATAACCGAAAATGATGCTTTAGTAGCATTAGAAGTTGAAAATGATGAAGAAAAACAAGCCTTAATGGAAGAATATCAAGAAGTATTATTAGATGAAAAAAGTACCTTACAAGAAAAAAATGTAGCATATGAAAATTTACAAAAGTTAAATAATTCGAAGGGTGAAGAAAATAAAATTAAGAGTATGATTAAAGAAAAATTTAATTTAGATGCTTTTGTTAAAATTAAAGATAATACCATTAGTGTCGTAGTAGCCTCTAAAGATCATGATAGTGAGAAAGCTAATAATATTATTCGTAGCGTCCAAGAATTATATGATGATGAAAAATATATAACTGTTAAGTTTAATGGCTAATTAATATAACTAAAAAGAACACTTAGTCTAATAAATTAAGTGTTCTTTTTCTCTTATATTTTATAAAGTTTTTTCTTTATATAAATTCGATATATTACTATACTTGATGTTAATAATACTACCATTATTATACTTGGAATAATTATTTTTAACATAGCTGAACCAGTAGGAGGGTTTTCAATTACTACTTGTTTAAAGTAATAATTTACTACTATATCTCCATCTACTTCTCCTTGATAATTCTCTGGCATACTCACTAATGTCCATATATCTTCATCTACTCCATTATAATCTGTTATATATTTATCTCCATAGTAGGCTTCATTTTCTCTTGATTCTATTATCTTATCTTCTGTTCCTTCTTCATAGTAGTTTACTGTTATTTTATATTTCCTTCTTCGATAATAGTAATTTACTTCTGTATCATCTTCTATTGTTCCTTCTTTATTTGCTGGCTCTTCTACTAACTCCCATTTCTTTTTATCTATCTTATCATCATTTGTTGTATATTCTTCTCCAAATTTATGACTACTTATATCCGGATCTTCTATCTTTTCTCCAGTCTCTTCATCATAATAATTCACCTCTAATGTATATTCTTTATTTTTGAAATAGTAATCTACCTCTTCATCTTCATATATGACTCCTGGGGTATCTCCTTCTGTTCTTACATACTCCCAATAATTTTCATCTATCTTATCATAATTTGTATCGTATTCATCACCATAATTATAGGCTGCTCGATCACTTTTATCTATTTTCTCTTTTGTTTCGTCATCATAGTAATTGACTGTTAGTTGATATTTTAATCTTTCAAAGTAATAATTTATGGTATATGATTCTTGATCACCTGTTATTCTTCCTTCAACTGGATCACCATCAGTCGATACATATTCCCAAACTTCCATATCTATTTTATCGTAATTAGTATAATATAGCATATCAAAATAATAAATTGTTTTATCACTTTCCGCTATCTTTTCTCTTGTTTCAGCATCATAATAATTGACTGTTACTGGATATGGAATTAATTCAAAATAGTAATTTACTATTGTATCTCCTAGTATTGTTCCATTTACTATTTGAGTTGTTTCATCTTTAGTATATTTACTTCCTTCAGTCGGCTCTACTTCACTTCGTACTATTCGCCATTTCTTTAAATTAATATTTGTTGTTCTATAATCTAAACCATAACTATCTGGTCCATAAGTATCATCATAATATATTGGCTTTGTTACTTCTTGTTTTTCTATTACTGATGTTGCTCCATATTGATCTGTTCCATAGTAATTTACGGTTAAAGTATAAGGTATCTTTTTAAAATAGTAATTAACTGTTGTATTTCCTTTTATTGTTCCACTTACTTTACTTCCGTCTCCTTTTGTACCTTCACCTTCTACTACTTCTACACTTGTTAAAGTCCATTTTTTAAGATTTACTTTATCATAATTTGTATCATAATGATCATCATAATAAATTGGATTAGTTACATCTGCTGGTAAATTATCTACTGGTTTATTTGTTCCTTCTTCTAAATAATTGACTGTTAATGTATATGGTATTTTTTCAAAATAATAATTAACAATTGTATTCTTTTTTATATTTATATTTGATATAACATGTGACGAAGGATCTTCACTATATTCATCTGCATCGGTGGTGGCATCTACTATTCGCCATTTTTTCGTATTTACTTTTTCATAATTTGTTCTATATGAATGAGCATATTCTAAATTTCTCATTATATCCGGCTCTAGTCCATCAACTCGAGTTGTTGTATTTTTCTCATAATAATTAACTGTTAAACTATATCTTACATCTACACAGACATTATCTGTATTACTTTCAGTTTTTATATCATTGCTTTTTTTCTGCAATACTGATGTTGTTGTAGCTTTATTACATATCTGATCTATACTACTTATATCAGCTTTGGCTATTACTGGTACAGTTATTGTATATGTATGAGCATAAAAACCTGGGTCATTTTGGAGAACATTAGCTTTAGCAGTTGCTGTAATTGTATTACCATTTGTTTCTACTGTAAAATACTCCTTAGCTGTCGCATCACCAGTTTCATCCACTATTGTTATCTCTCTTGAATTATCTATTGATAAATTATTATTTATTGTATCTTTTATTATAACACTTTTATATTTTGTAGTTTCATATAATTCGTCATATACTTGACCAAAGCCAAATAATGAACCATAAAAATTGTTTGGAATATATTGTGAAATTTTATATTCAAATTGTGGTGTTTCACCTGCATTAATTTCACCTATCGAACGGCTTTTACTTGGATTACTTATTTGAAATGGATATGGAGATGCATACATATAATTTATACCACAATTAGTACCACTATATGTAAAAGTAAAAGTCGAATTATTTGTTTCAGTTAATATTAAAGCTGAGCTTTCATAATAAATTGCATTTACATTATTTTCAGAATTCTTGAATATATAAATACCACCATTTTCTGCTCTTAATTCATGTGCATAATTAGCATTTGCATTTTTATCATTTTCTTCATAATAAATAGTTGAAGCACCTTTAGGCATTATTCCTTCATTTCCATTAAATGGTGCATCATCAATTGGTGTATCTGCAACAACATCAATATCATAATAAAAACCATTAATATTATTTACACCACCAAGTGTACCACTATTATTATTTTGGTTATATGTTCCAGCTTTATAATAAGTCATGGTAAAGTCAGCTTGCGCATAAGTTGCCAATAAAACAAACATTAATGGTGTTTTTTGTGTTACAGAATGACCTTTAGTTTCTTCAGCTGGATTTTTTTGATTGACTGTACTATAAGCATCATCAATTCTAAATTGAACTTTTCCATCATCGCTATGACCAGTAAAAGCCTTAACATTATGAATGTTAATAACAACATCTAACATTTCTCCATTGGCATTTACGGCACAATTTGTTATTCGCATTATTAATGCATTACTACTTTTATCAGGTGTTATATCAAAAGTATAATTTTCTTTATTCTTAATTGTGTCAAAATCATAGGTTTTCTCTACAGTTTTATCATTTTGCTTATATATTATAAATTTTGTAGGCGAATTTTTATCACCAGACAAAAATATAGTTGAATATGAATATGAAGCATTGATGTTAGAAGCATCCTCTTCCATTTGACTCCAGTCTCTAGGATTTATAGTAGCAGAATTCACTGGAACAAATAATAGTACAATTCCAATTAAACTAACTAAAAATATAGTAATTAATGATATTTTTAAAAACTTCTTTTTCATTTTTAACTCCTATTTCTATTCCTTATTTTATATCTAGTCTATATTTATAGTATACCATATTTATCGTTATTATACAAACATTGTATATTAAAAATGATATGAACCATTTTCTATTTTAGAAAAGCATAACTAGGTTCATATCATCAATTAATTTTTATTGTTTTTATATTTTATATAGTTTATCTTTTTGCTTATTTTTAAATAATACTATTCCTACTAATAAAGCTCCAATTAAGATAAATGGAATAGTAATCATTCCTGTTGGAGGATTTTCAATAATAACTGGGGTAAAATAATAATTTACTTCCATATCACCAGTTACTTTACCAGTTGCATTTGCTGGAGTTTCTACAAGTCCCCAACTTTTTTCAACATTATCATAGTTAGTTGTATATTCATCATCTAAATAATAATATAATTCTTGACTATCTGCTATTTTATTAGTAGTACCTTGTTCATAATAATTTACAGTTATTTTATATTTTCTATTGAAATAATAATTAACTACAACATTTTCTTTAATAGTACCACTGTAATTTTTAGGAAGTTCTACTAACCCCCATTTTGTATCATCAATATTATTATAGTTAGTTATATATTTTTCATCTAAATCCTTTTTTTGAATAACAGGATCTACAATATTTTCTTTTGTAGCATTATCTAAATAATTTATTGTTACTTTATATTTAACTTTAAATGTATCTGTATAACTTGTTCTATCTTCATCTTTACAAATTAAATTTATATCACATTTTGTTGCTTTTACATATGTTTTATCACTTGTAATTTTAGAAATTTCTTTAATATCTTCTTTTAAAGTAAGAGGAATACTTACATTATAAGCATGACCATAAAATTGAGAATTATTTAAAGCTTCATTTGTTGCAATAGCAGTCATTTTATTATTATCATCTACAGTAATTGTGAAGTAATTTGTAACATCTTCTCCTAATTCATTTGTTACTTTAATATCTTGAGTTTTAACTTCTAAATTTTTATTTAATGTTTCTGTTATTTTGAATGTTTTATATCTAGTATTACTATACATATTGTCATATGCTTTTTGAACAGCATAGATAGTACCATAATAATTATTAGGTACATATTGCATTATATTATAATGAAATATATCACCACTTGCAGCATCTTTAACATCAATTGTTTTAGTTGGCATATTTAAATCATATGGATAAGGAGACGCAAACATAAAGTATAGATTACCAACTTCACCACCAAATGATAATTTAAAAGTAGAATCAGTAATATTTGTTTTGACAAAAACCATATTCTCATAATTTAAACTATCAATATTACTACCTTGTTTAGTATTAATGGCAATACCATTATTTTCTTCTTTATATTCATAAGCATAGCCAGAATTTTTATGAACTTTAGACTTATTATAGAAAATTATAGCATCACCATTAAGTGGAACTATTCCTTCATTACCAGCAAATCTTTCAGCAGCATATGTACCACTTGCTATATTATCAAAATCCCATATTGTTCCACTTGCACCAGTAACATTACCTAATTTACCTTTATTACTTTCATCTTTATAAGTACCAGCAAGATAATAAGTAATACTTATTTCAGCTTGAGCTTTACTAGTACCAAGTTCAAATACTAAAGGTTCATTTTCTTTTTGAGTATATGTATCTACTGAAGTAGGATTAGCTACATCTTTAGCTACTGTATAAGAAGATTTTATGCCAAAAGTAGCATAACCAGCATCAGCTGCAGCAAACTTTTTAACATTACTAATTTTAACAACCGCATCTAACAATTTACCATTTTTATTAACAGCACTATTAGTAATTAATAGAATTAATTCATCGCCTTCATTAATATTAGTACGATAGAATTTATAATTGCCAGAAGATTCTTCTGTTTCTTTAGTGCCTGCTGATTTTATTACCTTAAAACTAGTATCTTTTGTCATAAACAATGTTGAATTAGAATAATCTTTTTCCATAGTATAAGTAAAACTATAAGGTCTATAAGTCGTTTGAGCAAAAACTACTTTTACATTTAAGATAAGAGCAAACAATATAAATAATAAATTAAATTTTTTCATATCCATACTTCCTTCTAGTTTAATTATAAAATGTTTTTTTTGATGTTGTAAACAATTTTGTAAAAAAGCAATTAATATAATTGTAAACTATTGTACACTTAAAATTAATTTTCCCAATTTTTACGTTTTAATACAAAAAAACATATCATTTATTTTGATATATTTTTTAACCTATTAATTTGTTCATTATAGTTATCACTCATACATATAAATGAACCACTAACTATATTATCTATTTGATAATTTTTTAAATACTTAATACTTTCATCATTAATACCACCATCTATACCTATTAAAACATTTTTATTATATAGATATGGTATCTTATTTAAAACACTAAGAATAAACTCTTGCCCACCTTTACCAGGGAATACACTCATTATTAAAACATAATGAATTAAATCTAAATATTCATTTAATATATGAATATCTTCATCCGGATTAATAGCTATTCCCACTTTAATATTATGACTTTTTATATATTCAATAATTTCTATAGGTTTAGTTGTAGCATCTAGATGAAATGTTATTGCCCAGATATTTAAATTAATTAATTTTTTAATTATTTCTAAAGGTTCTTTAACCATTAAATGAATATCTAATTTCTTTTTAGTATTACTTAATTCTTTTATTAATTCATCTATATCTAAATTATTAACACCGGCATAAATGCCATCAAGAAGATCAACATGAATTAAATCAGCATCACTTTCAGCTATTTTTTGTATAGTATCTACTCTACTATATTTACTTTTTAAAAAACTAACCGCTATCATTTTAACTCCTTTATAAAACTTAAATAATTAGCATATCTAGATTGTAATATTTTATTATTATTTACTAATTTAATTACTTCACAACCGCTCTCTTTAATATGCATACAATCATTATATTTACAAGTAATATCTCTAAATTCTATAAAACTATTCTTTATTTCTTCTTTACTATATTCCCCTATATCAATTGAAGAAAATCCTGGCGTATCAACAATATAAAAATTATCAATATTAAATAGTTCTACTATTCTTGTCGTATGTTTACCTCTACCTAAAGCATCACTAATAGTATCTGTAGCTAAATTTAAATTTTTATTAAACTTATTAATTAAAGAACTTTTACCAGCCCCAGTTTGGCCACATACTGTAACTACTTTTTTTGATAGATATTTTTTTATTTTCTTAAACTTCTCATTAGTAAAATTTCTAATACCAATACTTTCATAATATTTACTTAACTTTTTTATTTCTTTTAATTCATCTTTATTAACTAAATCTAACTTAGTCCAAATAATAACTGGTTCTATTTTATTAATAGTTATAATACTTATTAATTTATCTAAAAGTGCTAAATTAATATTAGGTTCAGTTATACTAGTTACGATTAGAGCAATATCTATATTAGCAACGAGAGGTCTTAATAAATAATTATCTCTTGGCAGTACCTCTTCAATAACTTTATCATCTTTATTTATTAAGACATTATCTCCGACTAAAGGTTTAATTTTTAAATTACGAAATTTACCTCTTGATTTAGTTTCAAATATTTCCTCATTTACTTTAACTGTAAATGTATCACTATTTATTTTGATTATTTTACCATTTGCTAACATATATTAACAGAATCCATCTTCACAATCAGAAGTTATTTCACCTTCTGGATTATCATCTAAATTTTCATCATTATCATTACGATAAACATAAATTTTAAATTCGGCATTTTTAGACACTCTACTACCAGCAGCTCTACTTTGACGATAAATAGTACCATCTAAATTTGTTTCACTTGGCGTTTCAATAATATCTAATTTAATTTCATTATCTTCACAGAATGCTTCAACATCTTCTACTGTATAAGAGCCATCAGTAAAATCTGGATAAGCTACTCCTACTTGAGCAACATAGAAAGTAATTGATTCACCAGCTGTTAAATTTTTTCCTTTTTCCACAGATTGACTTACAATTTCTCCCTCTTTAAAATCGCTATCAGTATCGACAACTTCATCTTCAAAATTAACAATTATGCCGTATACTTCTAAAGCACCTTTTATTTCTAAGAAACTTTCATGAGTATAATCATCTATTGTAACTGTATTATCACGAGAAATAACTAATTTAATTTCAGCATTCTTTTTTCTAGGTTCTCCTGCCCTTGGTAAAGTTCTAATTACATTACCATCTTTTACATCTTCAGAATATTCATAATTTTCATTTTCTGATATAGTAAAGCCAGCTTTTTGTAATATTTTTATAGCTTCATCAGCCGGTTTATTAGTAACATCTGGAACAATAATAGTTGAAGTTCTACTAACAACCATAATTATAACAAATACAAGTGTTACAACTATTACTAAACCAGTAAATATTGAGGCTAATAATATTAATGTTTTATTTTGCTTTTTCAAATCATCACCTGTAATCTTCTTTGCGATTACTTCTTCCTTCTCTTCTTTTTTATTATTTACTTTTTTACTATCGCTATTCTTTTTAGCTTCTTCTTTAACTTGTTTTAATACTTTTGTATCATCTGATACTTCTTGATATTTCAAATGAATTTTGGCTTCATTTGCTCTCGCTGGATCTAGGCAAGTTTTTAAATCTTCATGCATTTCTCTTGCATCAGCATATCTATTTTTGGGATTCTTAGCAGTTGCTTTAATAATAATGTTTTCCACACTTTGTGGTATATTAGGTAGTTCATCTCTAATGGATGGAAGTGGTTCTTTTAAATGTTTTAAAGCAATCTCTACCGCATTTTCACCTTTAAAAGGTAATTTACCAGTTAAAAGTTCATAAAATAGAATACCGATTGAATATATATCACTTTGTAGGGTAGCACCCTTACCATTTGCTTGTTCTGGTGGTAAATAATGAACACTACCCATTACGGAATTAGTTTGCGTAAGTTGGGTTGAATTCATCGCCATCGCGATACCAAAATCAGTTATTTTAACTAAACCATTTTCCAGTATCATAATATTTTGTGGTTTAATATCTCTATGAATTATATATGAATCATGGGCTACCGATAAACCATCAGTTATTTGCGATACAATATCTACCGCTTCGGTAACAGTAAGTTTACCTCGTTTCTTTAAAAGTTGTTTTAGATGTTTTCCTTCAATATATTCCATAACAATGTAATATTCGCCATTATCTTCGCCAACATCATAAACTTCGACAATATTAGGATTAGATAGAGATGAGGCTGCTAGGGCTTCTCTTTGAAAACGACGGACAAACTTTTCATCAGTTGCTAAATCGCCACGCAAAACCTTAACCGCCACATTACGGTCTAAAATTGTATCATAGGCTAAATATACATTAGCCATACCACCTTCACCAATTGACTTTATAACTTGGTAACGGTCACTAATCTTTTGCCCTTTCATTATCATATTACTCACCATTCCTTATAAGAAGTGCTACCGAAATATTATCATTGCCACCACGAGCATTACACTTTCTTATTAATTTTTCCACTTTTTCTTCTATCTCTAATTCTGGATCAATCAAAACCTTTTCAATTTGCTCATCCGTTAACATATTAGTTAAACCATCACTACAAAGCATTATTGCTTCACTTTCCATATCAACATCAAAGATATCAATATCTACTTTTTCAGCGGCCCCAATCGCTTTCATTAACACATTTTTCTTCGGATGAGTTTTGGCTTCATCTTCGGTTAAATTACCGGCATCAACAAGCAGATTTACTAAAGTATGATCATGCGTAACTTTATGTAATTTATTATTTTTTAATACATAACCGGAAGAATCACCAATATTACCAAATATTAAATAATCTTTCGTTAATAGCGCAATTACTATAGTAGTACCTAAACCACTTGAATCAATATTTTCTTCACCATATTCTAATACTTCTTTATTTATTTCATTAACATTATCATTAAGCCAATTAACCGCATCAAGTTTTGAACCAATTGATGGTGTTTCATTAAATCTTTTACCTAAATGAGTAACCGCAATAGATGAAGCAACTTCACCTTTACGGTGTCCACCCATACCATCAGCAACGACTAATAAATATTCATCACTTTCATTTTTAAGTATTGTAACACTATCTTCATTATGACTTCTAACCCGACCTGAATCAGTCATATAACATGATCTCATAAATTACACCTCTTTACTTCTAAGTTGACCACAAGCAGCCGAAATACCACTACCAAATTCTCTTCTAATCGTAGCATTTATTCCACTTTTTAAAAGTGTGTCTTTAAACTCTTTTATTCTTGTACTACGCTTGAAATCTATATTATTTGTTTCATTATATGGTATTAAATTAACATAGACATTCATACCTCTTAAAAGACTTGCTAGTTCCCTTGCATTATCTACGCTATCATTTACCATATTAAGCATAACATATTCAATGGTTACTCGTCTATTAGTTTTTGCAATATATTTCTTTATTGCTTCCATTACTTTACTAATATTATACACTTTATTTATGGGCATTATTTTATTTCTTATTTCATCATTTGGGGCATGTAAACTTAAAGCAAGATTTACTTGTAAAGGTATGTTACTAAACTCTTCTATCTTTGGAACTAATCCACAAGTAGATACCGTAATATGTCTAGATCCAATAGCTAAGCCTTTGGCATGATTAATTATTTTAATAAAGTTAATGACATTATCATAATTATCAAAAGGTTCTCCTATACCCATGATAACTACACTTTGTATCTTTTCTTTTATATCATTTTCTATTAATATTATTTGCTCAACCATTTCATAAGTTTCTAAGTCTCTTACTTTTTTAAGTCTTCCACTTTCACAAAACTTACATCCCATATTGCAACCAACTTCGCTTGATACACAAACACTCTTACCATAATCATGTTCCATAAGAACTGCTTCAATATAGTTACCATCTAAAAGCTCAAATAAATATTTCTTAACTTCTGTTCCTTTTTCTGTTTTCTTTATTTTAATAAAATCAGTATTAAAATCACTTTTTAATCTATCTCTAATCTCTTTTTTAATATTACTAAAATTATCTATATTATATTCTTTGTGTAAATATAACCATTCAAAAACTTGGGAAGCTTTAAACTTCTTTTCCCCAATACTTAAGAAATATTCTTCTAAATTTTCCATAGTCATACTTAATAAATTTCTCATACTTTTATTTTACTATAATTTTATTCATTTGTAAAAAACATAATTATTAAATAATAATGTAATTTTATAAAAAAGAGAAAAAGTATTACTTCTTCCCCTTTGTGGTCGTGTTTTAATGTCTTTACCCACCTGACTTAAAGCTTAGGTTAAGTACTAAAATACTTAACAAAAAAAGTATAACATAGCCAACATTGATATTCAAGAAAAATGTCTGAATAACTACACATTTTAATTTATTATATTAATTAATATTTATAATAACCTAAAGGTGTTATAAATGGAAAAGTTAAAAGATTTAAGAGAGAATGCTAATATGAGACAAGAAGATGTTGCTAATATACTCAAAATAAATCGTTCTACTTATACTTCTTATGAAGTGGGAAGAGATCCAATACCTATTAAACATTTAAATCATTTATGTAATTATTTTAATACGACAATTGATTATGTACTGGGACTATCTAAAGAAAAAACATATCCTAATATGAGAAAAGAAATTAATAGAGAAATACTTAGTCAAAGATTAAAAATGTTAAGAAAAGATAATAAATTAACACAAGAGAAAATAGCTAAAACATTAAATACATCTAGAAGTACTTGGACTGGTTATGAATATGGTAAATATCAAATACCTACTCTACTTTTATATGACCTTGCTAAAAGATATCATTATTCAATGGATTATTTACTTGGTAAAATAGATGAAAACAAATTAAAATGGTTCTTATAAATACACCAAAAACAGCTAAACTCATAAAATACAATGAGTGGATGAAAGGGTGTTTAATATGACAAAAGGAATATTAACAGCACGTGAAAGTGAAGTATTTGAATTACTTGTATTAAATAAAACGACTAAAGAGATTGCCGAGTTTCTAGGTATTAGTGAAAAAACTGTCCGCAATCACATATCTAATACAATGCAAAAGTTAGGTGTTAAAAGTCGTGCACAAGCTGTTGTTGAATTATTAAAATTAGGTGAACTTACCATTTAGAAATGCTAGTCATTTCTTTTTTTATGGAATTCTATTTGCCAATTTTTCTAACATAGAAATATTAACAATTTTATAAAGTTCTTGATAATACTCTATCATTTGTTTAAATGATAATTCAGTTATTTTGAAAACAAATTGACTTTCTTCAATTTTAATTGGCATTTCAATTCTTATGTATGATTTTGTTTTTAATCCTAATTCTCGCCAATTTTTTATTAAGATTCTTTTATAACTATCTTTTTGACTGGTTAGTTTAAAAACATGATAATTTTTATTGTCTTCTTCGACAATAAAACCACGACCATCATCTAAAATTAATACTGGTCTTTTTTGTGTTTTAAAACTAACTTCTTCATTTTCAACATAAATAATTGGCATAACCACTAACCAAATTTCACCTATCTTAGGTTTTTGATCTAACATGTATGTTTTTTTAAATCATTTTCATTTAATCCAAACTCATTTAATATATTTATTGTCTCTTTTTTATTTGCTTTTTTATTTTTAAATTTCACAACTTTAATATTTTTTAAACTTTCATTATATTTTTTTAAAGAAAGTCCCAACATTTTAGCACAATCTTTTTGTGATTTTAAATATTCTTTTTTATTCATAAATACCATCTCTTTCTTTCAAATTTATATATCAAAAAGCAATAAATTAAATGAAAAAATTTTTCTCCTTTCATTTATATATATTTGCTTTTTTTCTTCGATTTCCTTTTTTTTCACGAAATTTTCTTAATTTTTTTTCGAAAATGAAAGATTATATAGAAAATACCACTTATAATAATTAAAATATAAAAGTTTAAACTTCTTTGCATAATCATACCTGATAAGGCTAATTTTTTACCATATAAAAGTCTATTTATTCCAAGAAGCAATCCTTCATTAACCATAACTCCACCTGGAGTTGGCATTAAATCAGAGCCTAGAGTTACACATATTTGGAAAGTTATAACTAAAAGTAAAGAATATTTAGATAAACCAAAGGCTAAATATACTAAATAACTAGTAAGTAATAAAAAGATTCTTTGCAATAAAGTTATAAAAAATGCCTCTATTATTAATTTAGGATTTTCTTTATTTATTTTAGTACATGCTTTATAATTTTTAATCATCTCTTTAAATTTATCTTTTTTTAAATTTTTATTTTTTATAAATTTAAAATGATCTATAAAAAAACATACTATTTTTAAAACTAAGTTAGCTATTTTTTTCGAATATATTAAACTAGCAAATAAAAATATAATAAGAAGTGTTGATATATAACCTACCCCAATTAGAATATTATAAAGAGGTTTAATATTAAATATTTCTTTAAAATAAATAATAAATAAAATACTAGCTAAAATTATTAAGATGAGTCTATTTAACATATTAGTAAATAAAATAATAAGACTACTCTCTTCATAAGGAATACCATCTTTTTTCATTTCATACATTTGCACTGGTTGACCACCAACATAACTTGGCGTAATAGATGAAAAATAAACTTCGGTAAAATGATAACCAAATGCCTGATATAAATTAATATGATGTTTAAAATATTTTAAAATACATTTTATTAATAGACTACCCATTGTAATATACATAAATATACTAAAGCATGCTAAAAGTAAATACCAAGGATTAGTATTTTTTAGGGAACTAATTAATAAATTAAAATCACAATCTTTTAAAATAACAAAATAAGTAATAATTAAAAGGGATAACATTAAAAGAATTGATAACAAATATTTTTTTATTTTCATATGTCACCTACTAATAATATTATTAGTAATTAAAAAATAATGCAAGATAATAATTAAAAAATGCAATTTTTTGTGAAAATTTACTTAAAAAAAAGGAAATCGAAGAAAAAAAGCTAATATTATAAGTAGAGGGAGGAAATTTATGTTGATATTTTAAATAAAAAAATAATATTAAAAATATAGTTAATGAGCACTTTGCCGATGTCGGCAAAGTGTTCAAAGAAAAATTTAAGAAAATTATAAACTTATTAACAGCCATTTTCCCAAGTGGGAAAATGGTAGTATTTATTCAAGAATAACAAAAAAGTATTATTAATTATCGTTTTTCCCACTTGGGAAAAACGATAAGGAAAAAAATAGTCAAGCAAAATAATATTAAAGAAAGGAAAGAAAAATTATGAAAAATAATTTAATTGAATATCAAAAAAACATTTGAAGACAAATTCCCATTTTGGAGTTTACCCCAAATTCGTAAAAACCGGTGTTTCAAAAAACAAATAATCAATTTGTAAATGTCAATATAAAAACTTAAAAAAATTGAAATTAAATAAACAAAATAAAATCCCCAAAATATCTGGGGATAATTATCAAATGGTGTCTCCGAAGCGATTCGAACGCTTGACCGATCGCTTAGAAGGCGATTGCTCTATCCAGCTGAGCTACGGAGACATAACTCAAAAGACAATCTGATTATATAACATTATTCCCCTAATTTCAAGAAAAAATGCATATCGCCTTCAAATTTAAATGAAAAATGCATCAATTAACATATTATCAACATAAAAGATAGTCTCTCCTATATCATAAGTATCTCTTATAGATAAAGCAATAGAATATTTAACTTCTTCAATAATAGAATTATCATCTAAATTTAAAACTTGATTATTAAAACTTAAATTAACTGAATTTTCTAGTATTTCATAATCTAGTAATTCCGCTGAAGCAGTTAAATAACTAATTAAATTAGTTTGATAAGTTGGAGATGTTTTTAATTTTTCAATAATTATTTCCACTTTTTCATTTTTTGAATTTGTTATAGTTGTTACTGGTGTATAATAAGAATATCCTTCCATTTTACTAACATAATAAGTTGTAACTTTCGCAATATCTTTCATACTTTCTAGTTCATATACTTTATTAATGCCATAACTTCGATCTAAGACATTAGGAAGTATTTTTTTGCTGTGTGGAAGTTCCTTTAAAACCTCACCTTCGACAAATATCATTACTTTTTTAACATCTTTAATTTCCGTTAAAGAAAATACTACTGCTTCAATTAATTTTTCTTCATTTTCTTCTTCTATATTTAAAAATTCTTTCGAAAAATTAATCTTTAAAAGACCATCTGTTAAATCTTTCGAAATAACTTTAGTATTTTCTGGGATAATCTTTTTAAAGTTATTCGGAATATAACTAGATTGTTCTTCCCTTATAGTTAAATTTTCAATTATTTCATCAATTAATTTAGAAGTATCACTACTCTTTTTAATAACTTCAAAACGTGATACTAAATTATTACTATCAATTAAATAAATTGGTGTAGTTTCTGGGTCTGTATAAGTTAGAGTTGTATTAATATTATAGGCTTCTTTACTAGGGAAAAAATAGATAATAAGTAAAAAAATAAAAGATAAGGCAATAATGATAAATTTTTTGTAAGCAAATCGCTTAAGCATAAAACCACCTAGTTAATTATACTAATAAAAATAAATAATAATACTAAATAAAGATGCATTATTTTACTAAATATGGTACAATCTAATTAATAATAAAGGTGAATAAATGAAAAGATTAAAATTAAAAAGTAATGTTAAAAAATATGGGATAATTACTATTACTTCTATTGCGGTCATCATCTTTATAAGTATTGGCATCTATTCCTATATTAATATTAAAAAGCAAAAAGAATTAGAAAACACAACTGAATATAAATTAAGTGAAATTGGTTATAGTGAAGATGATATTAAAGTACTTACTAAAGTATATAAAGATAAAGAATTAAATTACTTTTTAGAAAATAAGAAAAATGATGATTATATTGGCATTATTTCTGAGAAACATTTTATTAAAGATTATTTTAATGATTATTTAGAATATTTAAAAGAAGCCAGAGATACTAATTATGCTTTAGCAGTTGAAAAAGTAAATACAAAAACTAATAAAGAATATTATACTGACCCAGAAGTAACAGATACATCGAAAAATGAATTAATGCTTGTTAATAAATACTATCATTTACCTGATGATTATACACCTGAACTTGTAACTATACCCCTTGCCTATTCTTTTGGGGAACTAGGCAGTCAAAAATGCACCCAAAATACATATGATGCTTATCTTAGACTTTGGAGTGAGGCTAAAGAAGCTGGATTTTATTTAATGGTTAATTCATCATATCGGACACACCAAAAACAAGAAGATATCTATAATCAATATAAAAATGTGCAAGGAACAGAATATGCTGATGATTATGCGGCACGACCAGGATATTCCGAGCATGAAACAGGATATGCGATTAATGTAACGATGAATGGTTATACGGATAAAACATTTAAAGATACGGATGCTTATCCTTGGCTTAAAGATAATGCTTATAAATATGGTTTTATTTTAAGATATCCGGAAGGAAAAGAAGAAATAACAGGGTTTGATGCTGAAGCTGGTCATTTAAGATATGTAGGGGTAGAAGCAGCAACTTATATCCACGAAAATAACATAACTTTTGATGAATATTACGCTTACTTTGTCAAGTAGGCTTTTTCTTTAGCGATAGTGGTTTAAAAAGTATGAAAAATTTGCTATAATGTTGGCAGGTGAAGTATGTGAATTATCCCAATCAAATAAAAAAAGAATTTCATAAAAATATCAATTATGCCAATAGGGGTATGGATTTAGAGAATATCATTAATGATACCAATGAATATTTAAGGAAACAAGATATTGCTCTAATATATAAGAAACCTACTCCCATTGGGGTTGTCAAAGTAAATTATGAAAATAACAAACAAGTAATAAATAAAGCATATTTTGCTACTCAATCAACACTTGATTATAACGGCTTATATAAAGGAAGATATGTGGAATTTGATGCTAAAAGTACTGAATCGAAAACATCTTTTCCGCTAAGTAATATCCATCCGCATCAATTAAAACATATTAGAAGTGTTATAAGACATGGTGGTATAGTATTTTTAATTATTCAAATGAATGGGTTAGTTTACTTAGTAAATGGTGTTGATATAATAGAGTTTATAGATACTAATGAAAGAAAAAGTATTCCTTATGCATATATAGAAAAAAAAGGTTATCAACTTGAATATAATTATAATAAAGGATTAAATTATTTAAAATATGTAGATATCATTGGAGGTATAGATAATGAAAAAAATTAAATTAAAAAGTAGACCTAATAGTAAAGAAGAACATGTTGAAAACATTAAAAAAGAAGGAAATAGAACTACTTGGAAATCAGTATTAAATGTCATTTTAATGGTGGCTATTGTGGGTGTAAGTATTATTTTAATTTTTGCTTTATACATTGTAATAAGTTCACCAAACTTTGATAAAGAAAAATTATATCAAAAAGAGCCAAGTATTTTATATGACCGTAATGGTAAAGAATTTGCCAGAGTTGGAGCAGAAAATAGTACGGTTATTACATATGATGAAATTCCTGATGTCCTAGTTGATGCTTTAGTTGCAACAGAAGACTCAAGATTCTTCCAACATAGTGGTCTCGATTTATTTAGATTTTTAAAAGCCTCATTTGGTCAACTTATTGGTAGTGATACTGCGGGTGGTGCCTCTACTCTATCAATGCAAGTTATGAAAAGAACTTATAATGGTAATGAAGATAAAGGTATAGAAGGTATTATTCGTAAATTTAGAGATATTTATATGGCAGTCTTCAAACTAGAGGCTAAATATACCAAAGAAGAAATTATTGAATTTTATTTCAATTCACAATGGTTTGCTAACGATGGTAATATTAATTATGATGGTATTGTTGGTATTGAACAAGCATCTTGGTATTATTTTGGTAAATCTAGTAAAGACATAAATTTAGCTGAAGCCTCTCTTCTTGTTGGAATGTTTCAAAATCCCACTTTATATAAACCATATAAAAATCCTGAAGGATGTCGTAATAGACAAAGAACTGTTTTAAGATTAATGGTTAGACATGGTTATATTACGGAAGATGAAATGAATGATGTTTTAGCTATTCCAATTGAAAGAATGTTAGTAGAACAAAAAAATGCTAATAATGAAATTGAAGTTGATAGTAGTCAAGCATTCGTTGATTATGTTGTTAAAGAAGTTAATGATGAATTAAAATTAAATGCCAGAAATGTATCATTAAAAATTTATACTTCTTATGATCCTGATATTCAAAAATATCTAGAAAAAGTGGAAAATGGTGATGTCTATGCTTATATAGATGATACCATTCATGAAGGTACAGCAGTTACATCTGTAGAAGATGGTTCAATACTTGCCCTATCTGGTGGTCGCGATTATCAAGCGAGAGGAACTAATTATGCTACTGATATTGAAAAACAACCAGGATCAACTGCTAAACCAGTAGTTGATTATGCAATGTATATTGAAAATATAAGTCAAAGTACTTATGCTATGTTACTTGATGAACCAACTACATATTCAAATGGTAAAAGAATTAATGACTACGATAACAGAACTAGAGGACTTATATCTATGCGTTATGCTTTGAAAGATTCAAGAAATATTCCAGCTTTAAGAGCATTTAAAGCTGTAGCTAATATTGATCTAAAAATAATGGAAGATTTTGTTCATAGTGTTGGTATTGATTATGGTCCTGATTTATTTGAACCGGCATCAATTGGCGGATTTACTAAAGGTGTTGCCCCACTTGATATGGCGGCAGCTTATGCAACATTTGGACGTGGTGGTTATTATATAGCGCCTTATGCTTATACTAAAGTAGTTAACAATGAAACTGGTAAAACAATAAATCATAGCTATAGCAAAGAAAAAGTTATGGAAGAATCCACTGCTTATTTAGTTAACAATATCTTAGATTCAGTTTATGGCGGTGGTAATATTGCCGGTAAAACTGGTACTACTAACTTAGATAGTGACACTAAAAAGAAATATGGCCTTCCTGGTGGAGCAATTAACGACTCATGGATTATTAGTTACTCTACTAAATATTCTATTGCTTTCTGGTATGGTTATAAAGATTTAGATGAGTTCTCTGAAGCATATAAAATTGCTAAAGAAAATAAAAAAACAACCTACTTTAGTAGTACAACTGGTGGTAACATGAGAAGTCGTGTTATGAGTTATTTAGCTAAAAATATTCATAAAGGTATTAAATCATGGAAAGTACCAAAAAATATAACAAGTGCTAAAATTGAAAGAGATACTTTTCCACCTCAATTGTGTAGTGCTTATACACCAAGTAAAGATCCAATGGCATTTAGTAAAGATAATGATTTCTGTACTACCGAATACTTTGTAGCAGGAACTGAACCTACTGAAGTATCAGATAGATTTGATACTTTAAATAATCCAACTAATGCATCTTACACTTTAAATGGTAATACAATTACTCTTAAATGGGATCCAATTGCAACGCCAAATGCTATTAATCCAGAATACTTACAAAAACATTTTGAAAAATATTATGAAGAGTATGCAGAAAAATATTATAATAATAGAATAAGTTATAATAATTCTTATATAGGTTCAATTGGTTATGAAGTAACAGTTAAACTTCCAAATGGTACAGAACAAAGCCTAGGATGGACAAATAATTCTACTATTACCTTTAATGCTCCAGTTGGTGGTGAGTATATCTTTACAATTAGATCTGCTTATTCAATATTTAAAGATAATAAAAGCTCTGGCCTAGTTTATAATGTTAAAACAATTGATAGTAATATTGGTGATATTGTTGGTGATAATACTGATAACAATCAAACTAATCCATCTACTGATACACCAACAACTCCTACTACACCAACTAATCCAGTTGAAGATGATGAAGGATTAAATTAAAACCCTAAAAAAAGGATTTTTACAAACCCTTTTTTAGTTTATCTTTTCAAATTTATCTTTTGATACACCACAGACTGGACATACCCAATCATCAGGTAGATCAGTAAATTTTACTTCTTCAATATCATCATCATAAATATGACCACATATTAGACAACGATATTTATTTCCACCACTTACATTACTTTCAATATAAGTTGGAGCTTTCTTTGGTGATTTACCTTTCATATTTTCCCCATAATATTTATAGGTTAATACCTCATCATCATTTAATACTTTAGTACTACTTATTCTAACTAAGAATATATCATGAGTTTCCGCATCAACCATATTTATGACATCACCTATTAAATAAGCACATACTCCATCTTTAATTATTGGTAAATCATCTTCAATATCAAATTTAATATCTTTAAATTTATCAGTATCTTTTGATGAATAAAAGCCAAATGTACTAATTATATCTTTACTAATATTTTGCGAAAGAACAGATATAACTACTCTTTTACTTTCTTTAACGATTTTATTAGTATAATTATCTTTATTAATACTTATGGCTACAATTGGATTATCACTCGTTATTTGTGTTACTGTATTAACTACACAACCAGCAAGTGTATCTTCATATTTACTACTCACGATATATAAGCCATAAGTTAATTTTCTAAAAGCATTCTTATCCATTAATACGAACCCATATTAATTAATTTTTCTACTTCTTCTCTAACGCTTTCAAAAGTAAATGGTTTAGCTAGAACATCTACAATATCATAATTAAACGCTCTATCTATTCTTTCTTTTTGGACATCACCAGTTATAATACATACTGGTATTCTTTTAAATAAATTATTTTCTTTAAAATAATCTAAAACAGCAAATCCATCTACTTCTGGCATATTTAAATCAAGTAATAGCCCTGCAATAGAATCATCAACATTATTTTTAATAATATCAATGGCTTCTCTACCATTAACAGCGACTAGTACTTCATATTCATCTTTAAAGGCTCTATCTACGATATTACTAATTATTTTTGAATCATCTGCAACTAATATTTTTTTCATATTTTATTCCTTTCCTAAATACTTATGAGCAAGTTCAGTATATTTATTTATTTCTTTAACTAACTTATCATAAGTTTTATTTACTTCATCAATGTTATTAGCTTTACTAGCAAGTTCATGAGCATAAGCAATATCTACTAAACTCATAAATCCTAAATATTTAGCATCACTTTTTAGGGCATGTACTAATATCGCATAATCTTCCATATTTTGTTCATTTTTATACTTTTCAATATTGGGTACTCTCGTTTTATTTTCTTCTAAAAATGTTTCTAATGTTTCATCATAAAATGCTAAATCACCAAGTAAGGAAACAGCATACTCTAAATCAACTCCATTATTCTCTAAAATACTTACATCTTTCATTTTCGACCATCCTTATATTAAAATTATAACACACTATTTACTTTTTTGCATTTAAATAAGTTGTTAAGACTCTTTCTAATTCTTTTTTATCAATTGGTTTCGAGATATAATCATTAAATCCTTGTTTTAAATAATTTTCTTTCATACCCGCAATAGCATTAGCAGTAAGAGCAATAACCGGTGTATCAAAGCCATCTATTTCTTGTAGTTTCTTAAATGTTTCTACTCCACTCATTTTAGGCATCATATCATCCATTAAAATTAAATCGTATTTTTTACCATCTTTAATATTCTTTAAACAATCAAAACCACTTGATACTTCTTCCGTTTCAATTTTATAAGATAAAAGTAATCGTGACGCTACTTTTAGATTGATTAGATTATCATCAACAATTAATACCTTTTTACCTTTTAAATTTACTTGTTTAGTAGGTTTTTCTTCTTTAACTTCTTTAATAGTTTTAACTTTATTAACTATCATTTGATCTATTGCTACTGTAAAGTTAGAGCCTTTACCATAAATAGAATCAACTACAATTTTACCATGCATTAATTCAACTAATTTCTTAGTAATTGCAAGCCCTAAACCAGTTCCTTCAATTGTAATATTTTTCTCTAAATCCAATCTTTCAAATTTAGTGAATATTTTATCTAAATTATCCTTTTTGATTCCTATACCAGTATCTTTAACACTGATAATTAAACGACAAATATTATCTTTTTTTACTATATCAACATTTAAAGTAATTGAACCATTTTTAGTATATTTAACTGCATTAGTTAAAAGATTAAGCACAATTTGTTTAAGACGAACATAATCACCATTTAAATATTCTGGCAAATCTTTAGCAATATTTACCTTAAATTCTAAAGGCTTTTCACCAATTCTTGCTTTAGTAAGTTTAATAAGTTCATCAAATACTTTAGCAGGTTCATATTCAACATTAATTATTTCAAGCTTATTTGCTTCAATTTTTGAAATATCTAATATACCATTTACTATTTCTAGTAAGTTTTGAGATGCCGCCATTATATCACGAGCTTCATCTTTAATTGTATCTATATTTTTTTCTTCTAATATTAATTGACTAAACCCATCAATAGCATTAAGCGGTGTTCTTATTTCGTGACTCATATTTGATAAGAACTCTGTTTTAGCATTATTAGCTTTTTCTGCTTGATCACGAGCTATATTTAATTGCTCAATCATTTTAACATCAGGGTTTTCAATAGTAAAGTACATAATTAAATTAATAAAGTCTATAATAGTTGGAATTATTATTAATGTAGGATTTATTGCTCTAACAATTAATGCTAATACTAAAAAAAACAGCAAAAATATAAAAGGAATATATTTTTTGTTAAATTCTCTTCTAACATGGCACAAAAAAACAATAATTGTTCCTATTATATATACCAAAACAACAAAATATACAAATATAGTGCTTATTCCAACGACACCCATAATATCGTTGTTATAAATTATTTCAACAGGTAAAATAAACTCAATTAAAATACATAATATATCAAATATAATTACAATGTTTTTAATCAAATTATATTTTTCATTAACATTTTTATTATTTAAATTACTAACATAATAAATATATAAAAACATTAAACCAGGCCAAATTATATAATGAATAAAATCAATTTTATTCAGTAATTTCAAAAAATTAATAGGTGTAATCCCTAATACACCAAAACTTATTATTATAAATACCAAAATAGTATCAATTAGACTACTAATAATCATAATACCATATATTTTGGTTTCTTTAGAATCAATCCTTTTATGGGAAAAATACATGATTACTATCAATATGATGCAAAATAAACCACATATTGGAAAATATAGGTTACTCATAAATTCATTCCTACCTTATAATTTAAGTATAGCAAATATGCATCTTTTTGTAAACTTACTTTTTTGATTTGCTTTTTTCTCTTTTTAAAGTTACCCCTGGAACAAAATGGTCATTTTCATCCAAGTGATATTCATTTTCGGTAAGAATACCATTATTAGAATATAAAAATTGTTGTTCATAAGCTGAATCATATTCAAAAGCAAAGGCTCCAAATTTTTTAAAATATGTATGGTTTAAGTATAAAATAATATCCTTATCACTTAAATGCGATTTATTGATTCCTAATTCATTCCAAGTGTTTAAACGA
>CANPZJ010000001.1 GCA_947588795.1 uncultured Bacilli bacterium | reverse complement strand
AGTGGAAAATGTTGAACTTAAAGATGTGTCTTTACCAGAAGATATGAAAAGAGTTCTAGCGATTGCAGCAGAAGCCGAACGTGAAAAACTAGCAGTAATAACTAAAGCTAAAGGTGAGGTTGAAGCCTCTAATAATTTAGCTAAAGCTGCTGAAATAATGAGTAAAACACCTGGCGCTCTTCATTTAAGAACATTATCAACGTTATCAGATATTAGTGCTGATAAATCAAATACAGTGGTATTCTGTTTACCAATCGAATTAATTGATGCAATTAAAAGTTTTAAGGATAAAAAGTAAGGAGTAAAAGGAAATGAAAAATAAAAAATTATTATTATGGTTAATACCAGTTGCTGTTCTAGTTGCAGCAGTTGTAGTATATCTTTTAGTTTTTGGGGTAGGTCCTAAAAATTGGCAAAATATTTTAGCAGGTGTCTTAGAAAAAGCCGAAAACTTTGAAGGGGCAAATAAAGTTGGTTTAAATTTAATTGATTTAGATAATAATAAAGTACCAGAACTATTAATGACAATGCCAGAAAAAGATGGTAATTATATTACCAAAATATTTAGTGTAAAAGATAAAGAATACATAGTTAATATGGTAGCATCTTATGAAGATTATCTATTTGAATATCTATATAATATTAAAGAAGATGCTTATAAATGGTATGCTGTAACTAAAGAATCTAAAAAAGTATATGAAGTAAATGTCGGTGCAAAAGAAACAGTTAAAGAAACAGATTTAAATTATGAAAATGATATTGTGGTAGTTAAAAAGGCTGAAGAAAAGATAGAATATCAAGTAGACAATAAAAATAATGATGTATGGAGTTCAGTAGAAAAATCTTATACTAAGAATGATAGCTTAATAACAGATGAAGTAAAAGAAAAAGTAGAAAATACAAAAATGTTAAGTAGTGTTGATAAAATAGATGATAGTAAACCTTTAGTATATACAGTTAAATCAGTGAAATCTGATGTTTATGCTAATGTTACTGGACAAACTTTACATAACTATTATGAATATCCTGCTATTAATATTAATAATGAAGATATTATTGCCATTAATAAAGATATTGCTAAGAATAATCAATATGATGATATGGATATAGAAACCGGATTTTTTGGTGAAATTGAAGTTATTACTTATGATTATTATGTAAATGATAATATCTTATCAGTAGTATTACTACATGGTGGTAATGAATCAACTTGGAATACTATTTATAATATTGATCTTAAAACTGGTAAAGAAATAGGAGTTCAAGATTTACTTAAAGATGTTGATTTAACAGATGTAAATGCCAAAATAAAAGAATATGCTGTTAATATGATGGAGAAGTCTGGTAAAGATTTAAATCTTAAAGAATATTGGGGAGATCAATATGATACTGAACTTGCTAATATTAAAAAGAAATTAGATGAAACTTTAGCTAGTCCAGAGTTAGTATTTAGAAATGCTGATAACGATTTAATTTTAAGAGTAGAATTTGAAGTATTCGGTGGTCAATATACTTGTACTAAAATGGTTGAAGTTAATTTAACTAAGAATAGTGATATAACTGAAGTTAAATATGAAGATTATGTTCAAAGAGGACCAAATACCCAAAATAAATAGAGTCTATGTAATGTAGACTTTTTTTAATTATTAAATTATAATTAACTTATGAAAAAAGAGAAGTTAGATATAGTTTACGAAGATAAATATTTAATTATTGTAAATAAAAAAAGTGGTATGCTTACAATAAGTACTGATAAAGAGAAAATAAATACTTTATATCATCAGGTAAGAGAATACTTACAAAAACAAAATAAAAACAATAAAGTATTTATAATTCATCGTTTAGATAAAGATACATCTGGCTTAATTATGTTTGCTAAGTCAGAAAAAATAAAAAGATTAATGCAAGATAATTGGTCTAATGTTAAAAGAGAATATATGGTAGTAGTAAATGGTAATGTTAAAAATAATAAGGGAATAATTAAATCTTATTTGAAAGAAACTAAAACTAATTTAGTGTATTCTACTAATAATAAAAATGGTAAATTAGCTATAACTGAATATGAAAAAATTAAAAGTAATAAATTATATACTTTACTTAAAATTAATCTTTTAACCGGAAGAAAGAATCAAATAAGAGTTCATTTAAATGATTTAGGATATCCAATAGTTGGAGATAAAAAATATAGTAAGATTAAAAATAAAGTTAAATACTTATATTTACATGCTAATCATTTAGAATTTAAACATCCTATTACTAAAGAGTTAATAAATATAACTATACCAGTACCAAAATATTTTGAAGATTTAATTTAAAAAAGAAGTTATTGCCTATTTGACAATAACTTCTTCATTTGTATTAGTATTTGTACAAGTTGTTGATTGACGATAGTTTCCTGTTCTTTCCCAACCTGTAAGAGTTGTTTCACAACTCCATTTATATCTATATTTTGTTACTTCTTTAGTTTGTTTAGTTGGATTTACAGTACTTGTAATACCTTTTGTACATTTAGAATTTGAACCAATACCATATTTTGTATAACCATTAGGACATACATAATCTGTATGTACTGTAGCATTTTTCTTTAAAGTTTCTTTAGCAGTACATTTAGTATTAGCACCACTTCCTGTTTTTGTGAAACCATCTGGACAAATAAAGTCTTTACTTTCGGCAGAAGAAAATGCTGTAGTTCTAGAACATTGAATTGATGCACCACTACCAATTTGAGCATAACCACTAGGACAAATTGGATTAGTAGTATCTGTAGTGTTAGCAACAACATTTTTAGAACAGCTTATTGATGCACCGCTACCAGATTGTACATAACCAATAGGACAAGTTGGATTAGCAGTTTGAGTTATAGTAGTTGGAACGCTTTTAGAACATTTAATGTTTGAACCACTACCAGATTTAGTATAGCCACTAGGACAAGTTGGATTAGCAGATTGAGTATCTGATATTTTACATTTAGTACCACTTAAAGTTCCTTTAGAGCAACTATATGTAGTTTTTGAAGTTGCATTATAAGAACATGTAGTACCACTTACAGAGCCACCTTTTGGACAACTATAAGTTGTGGTTGTACATAAATATCTATAATATGTTTGAGTACAATTTTTACCACTAGCACATGGTGAAGTATATGTTCCTACTAATGAACAACCATTATATGTTTTTCCTTTTGATGTTATAAAACTTTGATAATATGTTGATTTTTTACCTGTAGCAGTATATTTACATTTAGTACCACTTAAAGTACCACCATTTGGACAACTATATGATTTTTTAGCAGTTGCATTAACTGTTGAAGAAGTAGTTTTAGTACATTTGATTTTTGAACCACTACCAGATTTAGTATATCCTTTAGGACAAGTTGGATTAGTTGTTTCTGTTTTAGATGATGCTACACTTTGAGAACAAGTGATATTTGAACCATTACCAGATTTAGTATAGCCATTTGGACAAATAGCTTCAATAGTTTCAACTCTAGTACTAGTATTTATTTTAGAACAAGTGATATTTGAACCACTACCAGATTTAGTATAGCCACTAGGACAAGTAGCTTCAGTTGTTTCAGTTTTTTGGCTAGAACTTACTCTAGTACATTTATCACCAGATTGATAATAACCATCAGGGCAAGTTGGAGCAGTAGTTTTATTTTTGTCAGCTACACACATTGTATTACTGCCACTACCAGTTTTAGTATAACCCTCTGGACAATTGTATTCTGTTAATTTTGTTGAATTAATTGTTGTTTCATCACCTTTAACACAAATAACGTTGTTACCATTCATAGATTTAGTATAGCCATCAGGACAAATATAAACATTTTCTGTTGTACTATATGCTTGTCTAAATTGATATTCATAGGCAAGTTTGTTTTCAACAATCGTTACTTTACAATTTCCGCTTACACATAATTGATTACAACCTAATTCTTCTGTAGTTTTAGCAACTTCTCTACCACAAACTAGAGTAGTAGTCATACTATATTTACCATTTTCATTTGTAACAGTTACATAACTTGCTTCAACATCACAAGTTTCATTATCTTTATAAGTAAACGGAAGAATTAAACCTTTGTCAATTAATTCTCTTAAGGTATATTTAATAGTTTGTCCATTAGCAGGTAATTCTTTAACTAAGAAGTAATCTTTTGCAATATCATGAACATAATGGAAACCATTAATAAATTCATTAGAATAAGCATCTGGATTAGTTAAAGTACCATTATTAGTATTATTGTCATTACCAACATTGACATTAACATTATTATTGTTATTTCTAGCAAATAGCCAAATAATTAAGAATATAACTAAGGCTACTATTAAAATAATTAATCCTTTTTTGATAACACTAGGCCAATCAATACTTCTTCTTGTATCTTCTGTATACATATTATTCACCTCCAAGTGTTAATGAATTACCACATACTTCATCAAATTTAGGATCTTCCATACCAGATTGCATAATACATTGCAAGTCTTCCCATCTTCTAACTCTTTCATCATAATAATCATAAGGAAAGTATGTACTATAAAGTGGTTTTATAAATGAATTGTAAGCCATCCACCAATCAAAAACATTATTAACAGTTGCAGCATCATAAAATTCTCTTGTTACAGTACCAACAATTTCAACAGTTGATTCATTTACTGGTCTTTCAGTAATTGAACCATCAGGTTCTATGATATTTACCGCTAAAGTATTATCAAATTGACTTAATGTAAATATTTGTAAGTATTGATACATATTATTAAATGCTTCTTCAGTTTGGTTAACAATTGCATCTTTAGCAAGTCTTGCATATTCTTTTAAATGGATATTTAAATCAGTACCTTCTTCCGCAAAATAAGGTATAGCATCTAACTTAGCTATATCGGCATCAGTTAAGCCTTTCCATAAGACACCATCTAAAACAGTATTAAGTGAATTATTCATTGCATCAGCAACATTGTTATTTTCATCTGTCATTATTTCTCTTTGATCAATAGCCATTATTACTTTAAGAGCTTCATTAATACTTGTTTCTGCAAAGAAATGATAATTATCTTGAATAATATGAGTACGATTAACATAGTCAACTGCTTTTTCAGCTAAAATATTATATCTATTCATTGCATCTTCATAATCTTTTAAATATGCTTCATTATAACCCATTACATTCATAAATGGATTACTTGGTGTTGGAACTGGTGTAGCAGTTGGTTCTGGAGTTAAAGTAGGTTCAGGAGTTATCGTAACATCAGGTGTTGGAACTGGTGTAGCAGCAGGTTCTGGTATAACAGTAGGTTCAGGAGTATTAATAACTTCAGTTTCAGGTGCTACATAAGTGTTTTCTTCATAGTTATAAGCATCAGTAGGAGCTATTGTAGCAACTGGTTCTTCAGTTGCTTTAGTATCATCACTAGTTTTTTCAGAATTATTTTTAGGTTCTGAAAAAACTTTAGTTGCAACTATTCCAATTCCCATACTTGTAAGACATGCAAGGCCAATTAAAGCAGCTTGAATTCTTTTTTGTTTTTTTTCTGTTTCGGCTTCTTCAATATCTTGATTATCATTAGCTTTATGAGATTTTAGTTCTTTAATTTTATCCTTTAAAAGTTTAATTTCATCACATAATGCTAGATGTTCCTTAGTTTCTTCATCTGTTAAAATTCTACCTTTTTTGATTTGGTCATCATAGGTTTTCTTTAATGCCTTTCGGGCAGCTAATTTTGCCTCATATTCTTTTATTTTTTCTAATTCACCGTTCATATCAAAATCCCCCCTTTGTGAATTTGTCGTCTATAATAACACTAATGTATATAAATGTCAAGCGGTAATTGATAAGGGAAATTATGATACTTTTTAGTATTTAATTGGTTTGTTTTTAACTTCAAAAAGAGTGGTATTAGTATTAGTTATTAAATCATATATTTTGCTCGCTTTTAATTCATAATTGTATATTAAGGAATTTTTATCAGGAATAAAATCAATGTCCTCATCTTTTTTGATACTGTTTAGATATTTTTGACCATTTTTATTGAATCCTAGTACTTTTATATAATCAAGTTTTAATAATTTATTATCATCTTTTGTTAAACCAATTAAGATATGAATAAGCATTCTTCTAATCTTATTAAAAGTGTATCTTTTGGATTTAACCTTATTTATTAGTTCATCTATATTATTTGCTTCATTTATGACTTTTTTAAGTCTATTTTCAATACCTTCATCAGCATCTAAATAAATACTTAAATCTTCATCGGTAATTATTTTATATTTTAGTAAGTTAAATAATTTATCTTCATCTATCTTTTCTAAATAGTCTAAAGTATATTTTGGTACATATTTACTTATGTTTTCTCCCATTTTTATTCTAAGTCTAATATTTGAGGCACTTACTATATCATTATCTAAAGTAGTATCTAAATAATCATTAGTTCTTTTAATAGTTATTGGTTTAATTTTATATTTATTCATTTTGATACTTTTTATGTATGATATACCTAGTAAATCATTTGGTTTAAAATCAAAATCTATTTTTATCGCTTTAGCTAGAGCAGTAGGAAAATTTACACCCTCATCTAAATATTTCTTAACATCTTTGTCGTATTCTTTATTGTTTAGAGTATAATCAGCAATTTTTTCTAATGTATTAATATCATTTATTTCACTACCAAATACGACATATTCACAGTGTAGTTTTTCTAAGATAGTAATACTAATATTGGCAAAGATATCGGCACTTTGTGTTCCATATACAAAAGGAAGCTCAATAACTAAATCAATACCTGATTGTAGGGCAATTTTAGTTTTATTTTCTTTACTAATAATAGATATTTCTCCCCGTTCTAAAAAGTAGCCATTTAAAACTAAAATGACTAGACTATCCGGAAACATTTCTTTAATCTTTTTTAAATGATATAAATGACCATTATGAAATGGATTATATTCACAAATAATACCAATAACATGCATATAAATCACAAAATTAATATAGCAATTTAATAATTTATTGTCAAATTATTATTTATTTTATATAATTTTATTAAAGATTTTGGGTGATTTTATGATTATAGCAGTAGTAGGTCCGACTGGTGTAGGTAAAACTAAATTAAGTATTGAACTAGCAAAAAAATATAAGGGAATAATAATAAGTGTTGATGCTACCCAAATATATAAAGGACTAGATATAGGTAGTGCTAAAATTACGGAAGAAGAAAAGAGTGGTATAAAACATTATCTTCTTGATATCAAAAATCCGGATGAAGATTATAGTGTAGCAGACTTTCAAAAAGATGCTCGTAAAATAATCGAAGAAAATAAAGATAAAAATATCATTTTAGTTGGTGGCACTGGCCTTTATTTAAAAGCATTATTATATGATTATCATTTTCAAGAATTTAAAAGTGTCGATTATTCTAAGTTTAGTAATGAGGAATTATTAACAATGTGTAGGGAAATAGATCCGAGTGTTGATATTCATGTAAATAATAGAATAAGACTCGAAAATTATTTAAAAAGAGAAGGAAAAGTAGAAAAATCATCTAAATTACTATATGATGTTAAATTTATTGGTCTTACTACTGATAGAAATATTTTATATGATAAGATAAATAAGAGAGTAGATGAAATGTTTGAATTAGGATTAGTAGATGAAGTAAAAGATTTATATAATAAATATCCGGATAATAAAATATTAAAAAGAGCCATTGGTTATAAAGAGGTTATTTCATATTTAAATGGTGAATTATCTTTAGAAGAAGCTAAAGACTTAATCAAAAAAAATTCGCGCCATTACGCGAAAAGACAATATACTTGGTTTAATAATCAAATGCCTATAGAATGGTTTCAAACAAATTATGATAATTTTGCTGAAACTATTAAAGAAGTTATTAATTATATCGGTTAATTAAATTCTTGATAAATAGCTTTATTAAAATTATGTTCTTCGACATTAACGCTGCCTTCATCGGCTTTTTTTAATGCTTCATTATCGACTAAGAAATATTTATGATGGAGAAAATCTTCACCATTACTACTAACTGGATCATCCCAAGTTAAATCTAGGTGAACCCATTTATCTTCATATAATAAAGCATTCCAAACATGACCATTAGATTCATAACTTATTTCTTCTTTTGTGGTAGCTATCTTATAATTTTGAATATTTAATTTAGAAAGAATAATTGCCATTAAATCAGCATATCCATTGCAAGTAGCATAGCCTTCAAAAGCAGGACCATAAGCATTATAAGAACGATATTTACTTTCGCCTTTATCATTTCTTTCAATATCATATTTTGTATTATTTACGATATAATCATGTATTCTTTTTAAATTATCATATAAATTACTATCTTTTTTGTATTGTTTTTCGATTAAATCATCAACATATTCATTTAATTTAATTATTTCATCATCAGTATATAAATAAATAACTGTGACTGTAATTTCACCAGATTCCGTAATAGATGTTTTAATGGAATTAAAACTATTAAATGGATGAACAAAATTATTAATATGCGTAAGCAATGTTTCATCTTTAGTTATTTTAGAAGCATCTTTAACACAATCAGTATATTCTGCAGGGCAATAAAATGTGAATTCTTCCCACCCTTGATTAATAATACTATAAAAAATATTTATTAAATCATTATAGGAATATGGTACATAAGTCTCACTATTTTGTACAAAAGAAAAATCATAATCTTTCGTATATTCATTACCATTATCAATTGTTAAAACCGGATTACTAGAAACTGTTTTAACTAAAAAATTGGTAATTTTATTAACATTAAGTAAGATTACTAAAATTAATAAATAACATATAAGCGGTATGATAATTTTCTTCATATTAAATCACTATTTAATTTTACCAAAAAAAAAGTAAGTAGTAAATAACTACATACCTTTAATTTTATCATTTAGTCTTTTCTTTTCACGATCAACAGTATTTGCTTTAATTAAACCTTTTTGTAGGGCAGCATCAATATTTTTTTGTAAATCTTTAAAAACTTTATTAGCATTTTCTTTATTATTTGCTGCTATTTCTTTTTCACAAGCTTTAATTAAATTTTTAACTCTTTGTTTTAGTTCATGATTTGCATCTGTTTTTTTAGCAATAACTTTAACAGCTTTCTTTGAACTTTTGATATTTGGCATTATGTCCCTCCTTAAAAATTCATATTAATTCTACCAAAAAATATGCTAGTGTGCAAGTTTAAATTGTCAGAAGTTAATAAATAACGCAAAAATAACAATTTTTTTCACGAAAATTATGTTAAACTTAACATAATTTTCGAAGAAGAAATGAGAAAAATATTAAAAAAATTGATAAAAAAAGATTTCTATAATTAAAAAAGCAACCATAAAGGTTACTTTTTTAAGCGGCAATGTGCCAACACGGTTTTGGCCACTTTATTGACCAACATTAGACAAGTTTTCTTGCCTTACATCTATAATTTAACTTTAATTTTCTTATAAGTCAATCAATTTTACTAAATTTTATTTTAATGTCCTATAATTAGACATAAATTTTAAGTTTAAGTATTTATAATATTATAAAGGTGAATAGTTATGGCTAGATTTAAAAGTAAAAAGAAATTTAATAATATATTTATCTATTTAGGTTTGTTTTTAATAAGTGTAGCATTAACTATTAAATTTTTATATGATAATAATTTAGTAAACAATAATACCATAGTGGATCTCCTAATAAGTGATAATTTAGGTAATTATAAAAATAATAAAATTACAGATGTAGATTTTTTATTAAAATATGCTTTAAATGTTGATTTAAAAAAAGAAGAAAAAGAAGTTACTAAAGAGGAAGATAATAAAGATAAGGTAGAAGTAGTAGAAAAAGAAAATACTCAAATAGATACAACTAAACCTATTATATATATTTATAATACGCATCAAGAAGAAAAGTATCAAAGTGGAACTCTTCTTCCTTATAATATAACACCAACTATATTTATGGCGAGTAAAATGTTAAAAGAATATTTAGAAGATGAAGGAATACCAACTTTAGTAGAAGAAAATAATGTAGCAGATACTCTACGCAGTATGAATTTAAAATATGGTAGTAGTTATAAAGTATCGAGAATGTTTTTAGAAGATGCCAAAAAGAATAATCCTAGTTTAAAATTCTTTATTGATTTACACAGAGATTCTTCTGTTTATGATAAAACCACTACAAAAATAGATAATGAATCTTATGCGCGAATCCTATTTGTAGTAGGACTTGATAACGAAAATTATGAACCAAATCTCTCTTTAGCAGAAAAGTTACGAGATAGAATAAAAGCTTATAATGAAGATTTATATCGTGGTATTATGAAAAAAAGTGGTAAAGGAGTAAATGGAATTTATAATCAAGATTTTGATCCTAATACAGTTTTAATTGAAATGGGTGGTCAATATAATAATATTACGGAAGTAAATAATTCTCTTAAAGTTTTAGCCAAAATACTTGCTGGTTATGTAAAGGAAAATTTATTATGAAAAAGAAAAAATTACATCCTATTTTAAAAATACTTATTTGTTTATTTATTGTTTATATTGCTTTATTTATTGCTAATATCAGTGGTTATTATGAAGGTAAGATCAAAGATGAAGTAATTGTTACGGAAGAAGGTATTAAAGAATTTGAAGAAAAGGTGCAAAACGGAGAAGAAATAGATATAACGGCATTCTTAAAAAATGATCGAGAAGATTATAGTAGTAGTATGTCTAATTTAGGTGATAATTTAACAAGTGGGATAGAAGTATTTATTACAGATGGTATGAAATTTGTTAGTGATGTTGTTAAATCTCTCTTTTAAAATCATCTTAATTATTGTATAATTAAAGAAGAATAAGAAAGTAGGGAATAAAAATGAAGGTGTTAAGTATTGGTAGTTCTCTTTTAGAAACGACTTGTCCAGTTAATGAAATAGTTACAGAAAATAAAACAATGCATTTAAGTGAAAGACACGAGTGTGGGGGAGGACATGCTGGTAATATTGCTTATTTAATGGCAAAATGGGGTGTTGAAACATACATCGCTAGTATGCTTGGAGCAGATGATGCAGCCTCTAAAATAAAAAAAGATTATGAAATGATTGGCGTTAAAACAGAATATATAGAAACTAGTTATGATAAGCCAACTGATAAATCATTGGTTATTGTAAATACTACTAGTAAAAATAAAACAGTATTTGAATTATCTAGTAATGCTACTTTAAAAAAATATTCTTTTGGTATAGAACCAGATTTAATTATTAGTGATGGTAAAGATTTAAATGCTACTGTAGCAGCTTTTGATAAATATCCGAAAGCTTTAAATTTTTTAATAGGAACTTCTTCAAATAACGAAGTATTAGAATTAGGTAAATATGCTAGATATATTGTGTTTAATAGAGGAACTGCTGAAGGATTTACTAATATGCAAATAGATTTCAATAACAGTGCTACTTTAGTAAATATATATAATAAATTGAAACAAAAATTTAGTAAAGCTGAAATAGTGATTACTTTAGGTGAAAGAGGAGCTTTATATGCTTTAAATGATCAAGTTAAAATTCTTCCACCAGTAAGAGTAGGAATAGTTGATACTAATGGAGCAGGAGATACATTTGGTGGTGCTTTTGCTTATTCGATTGGTCGTGGTTTTGATTTAGAGAAAGCTGTTACTTATGCTACCATTGCGGCTTCTTTAAGTACTACTAAACTTACATCTAGACTTGCTATACCAGCTTTAACAGAAGTATCAAATTATTATGAAAGTAAATTTGGTAAACAGGATCAAAATCAAGTTCAAAACCAAACAACAACACAAAATGTTCAAGATCCAAATGTTAATTCAAATCAAGTTAATATGAATACAACAGAAGCTCCAATAAATCAAACGTCAGTAACACCGAATGTTACTCCAACACCAATGCCAAATCAAGCACCAGTTCCACCAGTAACAAGTGCTCCAGCCAATCCTAATACTGTGCCACCGGTAACTCCTACAGGAGTAAATAATGATAACTCCCAAAACGCCTAGAATTGATTTACATGGTGAAGAAGTAGCGGTCATCTATGCTTTAGTTACCGAATTTATTAATGATAATGTCAAAATGGGTAATAAAGAAATAGTTATTATTCATGGCAAAAGCACTAATATTTTGACTAGAGAAGTACACCAAATTTTAAAAGAAAATAAAAATGTGCAAAGTTTTGCGTTAAATAATTGGAATTTAGGTGAAACCATTGTTAATTTAAAATAAAAAGTTTGTCAAAATTAAGTTGTATAATTATATCAAACTTTTAAGTAAAAACGCCAACAATTTGTTTTTAATATACAAATAGTTGACATTTCTTTTTATTTGTGTTATACTTATCTCGTAATTAAGGGGGTATGACAGTTATGAAAGGTTATATTTTGGATTACATAAACGAAAATGAATTTAAAAAATTAGAAAGAGCTTTAAAGAAATACAATATGTTAGCTTTTAAAAAGTTAAACTTTGAATTCTATCCAGCTCTTAGAAATGGTAAGTTTTTAGGGGAAAAGATTTCTTCTAATAGAGCTAATGGTACGGAAACTTATGAACTTAAATTACCAAGTGATAAAATGTTTACGCAAATACATGGTGAAGTTAAATTAATTTATACAGTTCATAAAAAAGAAGGTGTTGTTATGCTTGAAGAAATTACACCTAGAGATATCTTACTTGAAGGACATATGTCTGAACTTACAACTTATAAAGGTATAATGATATCTAAAGCTAATGCTTCAAAAGATATGTTTAAAATTGACTTACTAAATATGTTACAAGATAAACATTAATTGAAAATATCAGTTTGAAAGAACTGATATTTTTTTTAAGAATTATTTTTAATTTGCTATTAAAACTCACTTTCAAATGAAAATTAACCATATAATTTTAGAAAAAACTGTGTGGCATATTATAAAATAATATAGTATAATTAAATAGGAATACAAATTCTAATAATTTTGAATTTGAAGGAGAGTAAGAAATATGTATTGAAAAGAATGCGAAAGTAAATTAGATGAAGAAATGAAATTTTGTGCTAATTGTGGTGTAAAAGTAAAAGAAAACCAAAAAAATAATGTTTAGGAGTGTGAAATGATGGGAACAACAGGAATGTTTATCTTTTTATTAATAGTGGGTTTTGTTACAGGAGGAATTGGCTTTTTAGTTTATTATATTTTATTAGAAATGGCTCATATTTCGGGATATGCTTTAGCTTTAATAGTTATGCTAGTATCTTTAATGGAATTAGGTAAATTTATTATGTATATTTTTACGGATCAAAATATTGAAATAACTCCTAAAGCTATTTTTGCTAAAATTAAATCTTTATTTAAGAAAAATAAAGAGCCTAAAACTGATTATGAATTAAATAAAGTAGTTAAGAAAGATCGCAATAAATTTGTTATAATAGTAGAATGTCTTATAATTATAGCATTTGTAGTTTATTCTTTAATTAAATTACCGCATGGAATCTTATTGAATTTTACTTATAATGGTTGGATATGTCGAATTCTTTCAGGAATATATATTCCTTTACTAGTTATTAATATTATTAATTATACAAGAGATGAAGGCTTTGGCTATTCTTTTCCAATATTATTTTTGGAATATGTATTTGGTTTCATTTTTGCTACAACATTTGTTTTTGCAGCTGATACCGCTTTTAAAGATAGTCCTCAGGCTAAAAATACTTTGACATCTTGGTTTGTTTATGATGATGATTCTTATGATGAAATTAGAAGCAAAGAAAAAATTACAGATAATTTTGAATTTTTAAAAATAAGTTATCTTAATACTTTGGAAGAATTATCTAAAACTTATAATATTAGTGAAGAAAATGATTATAGTAAATTAAAAGAAGAATTATTAACTAAAGTTAAATTAGAAAGATATGGTTTTAAAATGACTGATCATAAATGGATTGATGATGATAGTGTCATTTTATATATTGTTGATCGAAAAACAAATAAATATAACTATTACAAACTAAATATTCGTACTAATTCATTTGAAAAATCAAATAATGAAGAATGGAAAGAGTCAACGAAAAAATAAAATATCTATAAATAATAAATACAAATTGCTTTGTTTAGATTATCAAGAAATTGGTAATCTTTTTATTATTTAATATATTTACAATAATATTCTTGGCAATTTTTTACAATTCCCATTTACAATAATTTGTATATTGATTTTTTCGGGGGGGGTATATTATAATAATCTTATAGAAATGGAGAATGAGAAAATTGAAAAAATTAACAAGTATATTTTCAACAATATTATGTTTAACAATGATGTTATTTATGGTACCAACAATGGTTAGAGCAGAGGAAATTGACTCAAAGGAATTTATTACTTTAATACCATATCAAGGATTAGGCGAAGTATTTGATTATACTTATGAAAATGGTGAAGTAGTGTTAAAAGTTAAAGATATTGATCTTTACAATGAGCTAGTGTTAGTAGACAAAACTTGGCAAGAAAGTATTAATGGCTCTGATTCAAAAACTGATACTTTAATAAGAGAAGGAACACCACTTTATAATAAATTATCTAAATATTTAAAAGAAATTCCAATTGAAGATGAAGATAGAACCGAAGTTCAAGGGACACTAGGGTTACATCCGCATATTTATTTTCCTGATAATGTTACAAAAATTTCATTTTTATTATATAACCAAGATGGCAAAGAAGAAGATAATGGTGTTTTTGATTTAAATGGTGGTATAAATATTAAACAAGATGAAAATGGTAAATATTATTATGATTCCGATAGAGCTGGTGTTTTATTTGATGCCTGGTATGATTCTGTTGATGGTAAAACGACTGTTGTTTGGACACCATTACAAAAGAGCGGAGAATGGGATTACAACTGGGGCTATACTTATAAGTTTGTTGGCCTTGATGCAAATGGCAATGAAGTATTTACTTCTAAAATAAAATTTAGTTATGAACTTGGTGAATCAAGTGTAGCAGATGAAAATAATGGTGTATCAGTTACAGGTAAAAAAAATATGGATACTACTTTAACAGTAGAAAAGTTAGATACAAAAGCAGATGTATATAAAGAATTAGTAGGAAGATTAGAAGGCAAAAAATTACTTGGAGCCTTTGAAGTAAAATTAAATGGTGAATATGAAGGAAAATTAAATGTATCATTTAATGTAGATAGTAAATACAATGGAGAAAAGGCAACAGTACTTCATAAGAAAAGTAATGGTACAATTGAAACATTTGAAAAGGTAATAACAGATGGTAAAGTAACAGTAGAAGTAGATGAATTATCACCATTTGTAATTGCATTAAGTGATGTCAAAGAAGATAGTACACCAACTTTAGGAGTACCAAGCTATGTAGGACTAGCTAGTTTACTTGTGTTATGTGCCAGTGTATGTTTAATTAAAGTTTTAAAGAAAGATTAGGAGAAAAAGCTATGAAAAAAATTAATAAAATATGTTTTGCTATAGTATTTGCTATTATGTTATTACCAGTAGTAACTATGGCAGAAATGAAAACAGAAATGTTTACTGATAAAGATAAAGTTTTAGAAAGTTATAAAAAGTTTAATGAAGAATATGAAAAATATAAGGAATCTGAAGATCACGAAAATTATCAAGGTGAACTTATTTATCCGATATATAAAGGTAATACAGAATTAAAACCTGAAGATTATATTACAGTTGGTTATAATGTTGCTCATCAAAATAATATATTTGATTTTACTTATGCAAATAACGAGATTGTAGTTAAAGTAAAAGATTATGATTTATATAAAGCAATAGTGAATAAAAAAGATATAACTGAAAAAGAAACTCCAGAATTATGGCAAAAATTAGTGCCATATGTAAATGATGGAGTTGTTAGCCTAATGATTAAAATATATTTTCAAGATGATATAAAAGACATAACTATAGCACCAATCACAGATGACTTAGTGACTTATCAATCAGGAACTAGATCATATAGTGTTGATGATGATTTTCATAGTCAAGATAGTAAAGGTAATTTTGTTTATTTAGATTATTCTGGAATTTTATTTGCTTATGATGAAGAAAATAATAGTTGGAGATCAGGTTTTCCTGTTGGAGCACCAATTGCATCTTATATAAATTCTGAATTTTTGATTAGAAATTATAAAGAAACAGATGCTTATTTATGGGCTGATACTGGAATTGTTCGTGAAAGAGATAATAGTGGTTATACAACTTTAAAAATAAGAATGGAATATGCTGGTACGACTGTTACTAATGAAGAAAAAAATGTTAGTGTTAGTGGTGCAATTGATAATGATTCTTCATTAACAGTCGAAAAGTTAGATACAAATGCAGATATTTATAAAGAATTAAATGAAAGATTAGAAGGTAAAAAAGTTCTTGGAGCTTTTGAAGTGAAATTAAATGGTAGTTATGAAGGAAAATTAAATGTATCATTTAATGTAGATAGTAAATATAATGGCCAAAAAGCAACAGTATTACATAAGAAAAGTAATGGTACAGTTGAAACATTTGAAAAAGTAATAACAGATGGCAAAGTAACAGTAGAAGTAGATGAATTATCACCATTTGTAATTGCCCTAAGTAATGTCAAAGCCGATGGTACACCAATCTTAGGAGTACCAAGTTATGTAGGACTAGCAAGCTTACTTGTATTATGCGCTGGTGTATGCTTAATTAAAGTTTTAAAGAAAGACTAATTTAGGAGAAGATAATTATGAAAAATATTTTAAAAAAATTAATATTTCCTATTTTTATGCTAGCAATGCTTGTAGTAGTAACACCTAGTGTTAAAGCTCTTGAGGTTGATGGTAAAACTTTATTGGATTTTGAATGGGCAAGTGATAATTATAAAGGAAATGTATTTGATTATTCTATTGAAGATAATACTTTATTAATCAAGATAAATGATTATGATGTATATAAGGCTTTAATAGATGGTAAAACAATTTATGCTGGTAACGAATTATTTGATAAATTTAAAAAAGAATTTGGTGAGAATAGTATTACATTCAATCTTAATCATAAGATGTTTATAGATGATGTTGTCAGAGTTGTGTCTGGTGATGTAACATATGATAAAGATGAATTTCCTGATGGTTTTGGTGGTAATACACCATTAATTTATTATCATGCAGAGTATGGTGATGTAAAAGAACATTATAATGTTAATAATGTTTATGATGAACAAAGCTTTGCGTTAAAACCTGAAAGTACTGGTGAATACATTGGTTATGATGCTGAAGGAACAGAAGTCTATAGAATTTCATTAACAAGGAAATATGTCTTAAATGAAACTAGTGTAGAAGATACTAATAATGGTGTAGCAGTTGTTGGTAAAAAAGATATTGATAGTACTTTAGCAGTTGAAAAATTAGATACAAATTCTGATGTTTATAAAGAGTTAAATCAAAAATTAGAAGGTAAAAAAGTACTTGGATCATATGAAGTAAAATTAAATGGTGATTATGAAGGAAAATTAAATGTATCATTTAATGTAGATAGTAAATATAATGGAGAAAAGGCGACAGTACTTCATAAAAAAAGTAATGGTACAATAGAAACTTTTGAAAAAGAAATAATAGATGGTAAAGTAACAGTAGAAGTAGATGAATTATCACCATTTGTAATTGCCTTAAGCAATGTTAAAGCTGATAGTACACCAACTTTAGGAGTACCAAGTTATATTGGACTAGCTAGTTTACTTGTATTATGTGCCGGTGTATGTTTAATCAAAGTTTTAAAGAAAGACTAAGATAGATAGTTAGTAGAATTAAGTTTAAAACTTAATTCTACTTTTTAGATAGAGGAATATTATGCATAAGAGAAAACTCAAAAAACCGATAAAAATTATTATAATTATTATATTGTTACTAATTATAATTCTAGGCATATCATATATAGTAGTAGAATTAACTAATGCAAGTAATGATAAAAATACTTACAAAGATGTATCTAATATATTTCATGATATAGATCAAAAAGAAGATATTCATGAACAAAAAATTAATAAATTAAAAGAGTTACATAAAAGTTATGAAAATGTCGTAGCTTGGTTAGAAATAGAAGGAACAGATATTAATTATCCAGTAGTAGAAACAACGGATAATGACTATTATTTAAACCATAATTATAAAAATGAAAAATCATCAGCGGGAGCCATTTATTTTGATAAAGATGTCAAAATAAATGAAAGTGATAATTTACAAATATATGGTCATCGAAATAAATATGGTTTAATGTTTGAACCATTAATTAAATATGCGAAAAAAGATTTTTATGAAGAACATAAAACGATTAATTTAACTACTTTAGAAGAAGATGCTACTTATGAAATATTAGCAATATTCTATAGTAGAGTATATTATTCAAATGAGACTAATGTTTTTCGTTATTATTATTTTGTTAATGCCGAAAGTGAAGAAGCATATAATGATTTTGTCAGTAATGCCAAAAAGGCATCAAAATTTGATACTGGAGTAGATGCCAAATATGGTGATAAATTAATTACTTTATCAACTTGTGAATATTCAAGAGAAAATGGTCGCTTTGTTGTAGTGGCCAAGAAAATAAGTGACTAAATACTATGTATTATTAAATTAAATAACGATTTAATATAATTAAAAGAGAGGTTTATTTATGAAAGAAAAAATGATTAAAATAATTAGTGGAATAATTTTAGGAGTTTTAGGATTAACGACGGTTGTTGTACTAGGGGTTAATTTATTTAATAATTCTAAAGATAAACAAAAGGTAGAAGATAATAAACAAGAAAAAATAGTTATTAAATTAAAAGAAAATTTAAATGTTGAAATTAATAGTGAAGTAAAAATTACAGATTTGTTAGAAGAAAATAATGATATCGAAATTATAAATATTGATGATAAAATAGATACTACTTCTTTAGGAGAAAAAGAATTAATTGTTAAATATTTAGAAAATGAAGAAGAAAAAGAATATCCTTTTAAAATAAATATAGTCGATACAACTAAGCCAATAATAGAATTTTCTAAAGAATTAAGTACAACTGTGGGAACTAAAATAAATTTATTAAAAAAAGTTAAAGCTAGTGATAATTCAAAAGAAAAAATAGAAGTAATAGTTGAAGGTGAATATGATTTTAATAAAGAAGGAACTTATAAATTAAAATATGTTGCTAATGATAGTAGTAATAATAAAACAGAAGAAAATTTTACTTTAAAAGTTAATAAGAAAAAAACAACTAATACCACAAATAAGAATACTACTACTAATAATAATTCAACAACAACTGATACAGCAACTAAATATGAAGAAGAAGAGATTGATAGAAAAGAATATAAATATGGAATAGAACAATATACGATTGTAAAGTATAAAATTACTACTAGAAAAGATGGAACAGAAGAAAAAATTGAAGATTCTAGGCAAACTTATTATGACCCATCTAAATTTAGGGATGACGCTAAAGAAATGCGTAGTGAAGCAAGTAGTAATTTGACAACTTATAAACAAGAAATAAATCAATTATTTAATATTATTAATGAAAATAGAAAAGCTAATAGTCTATATGAATATAAATTAGATAATAGTTTATCTTTAGGAGCTTCTATAAGAGCAATGGAAGTAGGATATATGAATGATTATAACCATGATAGACCAAATGGTAAATATTATACTACAGTTTTAGATGATTTAGGAATAGAACATGGTAGCGTTATGTCAGAGTCTTCTTCTAGAGGTGGAAAAGACATGCAACAAGTTTATAAGTCACTAGTTTTTTATTGTGATTATGGTGATGTGGATTGTCAAAATATTTTTAATGAAAAATTTACTAAGATAGGTATAGGAATTTCTAAGTTTAATAATGAATATTTTTATTCTATATTATTTGAAAAATAAAATTTAAAAGATGATGTAATGAAAGAATTATTTAAAACAATACAAAAAAAATGGATGTGATATATATGAAAAAATTATTTAAAAATAAAAAATTTATAATAACTGTTATTATTATTTTAATTTTAGCTGCTATTGGTACCACATGTACAATTCTTTACTTAAATAGTAAGAAAAATAATAATGATAATACACCAAAAATAGAAGAAAAGGAAAAAGATAAACAAACAGAAGAAGTAGAAGAATATAAAGTTACTTTTAATCCTAATGGTGGATCTGTTGTAGAAAGTATTACTGTTAAAAAGGGAGAAAAAATAACTAAACCAGAAGATCCCAAAAGAACTGGTTATGAATTTGTAAGTTGGAAAATAAACGAAGAAGATTTTGATTTTCAAACAGAAATAAATGAAAATATAACATTAACAGCTACTTGGAAAAAAGAAGAAGATAAATCTTCAACAAGTAGTTCTAGTAGTAGCAAAAATACATCTAGTAGTAATAGTACTAAATATACTTCAACTATTGATAAAATAAATTTAAATGAAAATATGACAACATCTATTGATTACGAAAATTATACCCAACCTACTGGTTATTATTTTATTACAAATTTAGGTGATGTTTTTCCAAGTCTTGCTGGTAAAAGTCGTATAGAACTTTCTTGGGAAGATGAAGATCCTGCTAGTCAAGGACTAGATTTACGAATAGATGAATGGTATGCAGCTTTTGATAAATTACAATTTGATACAGCCAAAGAAAATAATGCTAAAACAATATTAAATAATATTAAAAATAAAACATATAAGGGAGTTAAATTTACACCAATTGTTGGTAGTCAATTTCAAAATTATAGTGAAAATCATAGTGTTGATTATAAATATGAATATATAACTGTTAGTAAAACACCATTTACAACTTTATATAATGGAATGAAAAGTGTAAGAGATGGTTTAGATTCTGAGATTTCTAGTGCTTTAAGTGGCTCTATTAAAGTAGTATTTCCTGGTTATGGTGTTTATGGTAAATATGAAGCAGGTCTTTTATCCGAAAAATTATGTGAAGAATATAATTTAGTTTGTGATCGGTGGTAATGTATGAAAAAAAGATTATTTATAATATTGTTTTTGTTATTAATTCCTATTATAAGTTATGCTGCATCTAATCCATATCCTAGAACTCAAACTTTTAATGGTGTAGTTAGTACTCCATGTACTAGAGTTGCTTGGCAAGAAGCTTATGATCGACTTGGTATTGCTCTTCCTGGTTGGGGTAATGCCGTTGATTGGTATCGAAATGCTGCAAATGCCGGCTATCAAGTAGGAAGTGAAGCAAGACCTAATTCAATTGCGGTTTATTCCGGCTTTCAAGGTTATGGTCATGTTGCTTTTGTTGTATCAGTAGATGATGAAACGATGCATGTGGTTGAAAATAAAGGTAGTGGTGAAGGTAAAACTGAAGGAAATAGAAGTAAAGGTATTGGTTCAGGCGAAGCAAGTGATCTTTACTTAATTGGTTTTATCTATATAACGGAACCTAAAACTGCTAGTAATTCTTCTAGTTCAGCAAGTACAACTATCACAACAACTAAAAAATCAAATAATAGTAATTTAAAAAGTTTAACTATTGAAGGTGTTGATTTCGATTTTACTAAAGATAATTATTTTTATATTTTAAATGTACCATATGAAACTAGTAATATTACGATAAGTGGTAAAACTGATTCTAGTAAAGCTAAAGTAGATGGTTTAAAAGATTATGAATTAAATGTAGGTGAAAATATAATTACTATAAAAGTAACTGCCGAAGATAAATCAGAATCATCTTATATCTTAAATATTACCAGAGATGAAGAAGAAGTAGAAGAAATAAAAGAAGAAAATAAACCAGAAGTTAAAGAAAAACAAAATGTTCAAAAATTTAAATGGTCTAATTACTATTTAATACCAATTATAGGTTTAGTAATATTAATAAGTGTAGTAATTATAATAGTTATTAAAAATAAAAAGAAGAAAAATAGTAAAAAAGAGAAGAAAGGATTGAAAAAATGAAAAAAATAAAAAATTTTATATTTGTATTAATTTGTTTATTTCTATTTCCACTAGTGACAAAAGCAATAATGATAGGGAATTTTGATTATGGTGGCAAAGTAGTAATAAAGTGGGTTGATGCTCATAATAAACTTAATATGCGCCCTGATGAAATTACAATACCTTTAAAAGCAGAAGTTTGGAGTGGTGGTAAAACTAAAACGGTACAGTATGAATTAACTTTAAACAAGAAAGATGCTCAAATAACTGAAAATGGTATCTATACTTATTGGACATTTAATATATCTTTTCCTTTCAATTCTACTAATATAAATTTAAAATTTGAATTTGATAGTTCGGTAGATTTTAACTTACCAAGAAGTTACATAAAAGGCATTGATATTTTTGAGCAGGGTCAACTTGGCTGTGTTACTCCTACATATTGTAGTAATTTTGATGCCAATGTTTTAGAAATAACATTAGTTAAAGATGTATCTAGAGATATTCCTGTAAAAGAAATATTTAATGATGATAATGGTCGTGATAATTATCGTTATATTTATTTCTATATGAAAGGAATAAATACAATAGATACCTATTATAGTGTCGGTGGTACAGTAAAATTAAAAGTAGATGAATATAGTTATATAATGGAATTAGTTAAATATTTAGTTACTGATGTAACTGATAATGAATTAAATAAAATAGAATATGAATATGGTATTTTAGACGAAGTTAAAAATTTAACCGATGATACCTATACATATACAGTTGAAGCCGATGAAGATGGTAATATTATATATACTATAAATCATAAAGCAGAGAGAATAAAAGTACCTATAAAGGTTAATTGGTTAGATGATAATAATATTTATCAGAAAAGGCCTAGTAAATTATTAATTAAAACAATTAATCAATATGATGAAGTAGAAGAAGAAATAACTTTAGATAAATGGCAAACTGATTTAGAATTATTTAAAAATATTAAATATTCTTTTGGAAAAGAACAAATAGAATATAATTTAAAATTAGATGATACCAAAGATTATGAATATGAAGTTATTGGTGATAATAGCGGATTTACTATTAATGCTAAATATATTGGCGATAAAACTATTCCTACTAGTGATAAAGTAGATAAAAATGAAGTAGTTAATACTAATGATTTAATACCACCTCAAACAGGCGATGATATAAATGTATTTATATCACTTATACTAATTAGTATAAGCTGTATAATTATTAGTTATAGACAATTAAATAAAAAAATATAATTAAGGAGTGTGTGAGTTTATGAAAAAAGTGTTAAGTATATTATTAATTAGTATTTTATCTTTAACTTTAATAGGCTGTGGAAACAATAATACTAATAAAAAAGAAACCTTCTTAAAAGAAGATTGGGAAGAGAAGTATGCTGAATATATTTCGGGCGATCATAGTTTGTTTACAGAGCAAAAAGATTTTGAAGTTGCCTTTATTAAATTAGATGCCTTTGTTGAACCTATTATGGTTTTATTAGGACAAGGATCAGATGCTGAAGGAGATAGTCCAGATGGTGCTATTGGAACAGTATATCTTGATGAAAATTCTGATTATAAGTTTAGTGTTTACCGTGATAATGGTTTTGATTTAAAACTTTTATATAATATTGCAGATGAAAAATATGAGTGGATATTTTATCGTGAATTAGAAGATGGCAAAATAGAAATTAGATTAATTGATTTATTTGTTGAAGATGCTTATGGAAATGGTGTTACTAAAAATTTCACAAAATCAGAATTTGAAAAAAAATATGTTCTTATAGATGAAGTATCTAAAGCAAAAGTTGAGGATATTTCTAAAGCTAAAGATATTGTTTATAATTTAGTTGAAGATAAAGAAGTAAATCAAGTAACTGATAAAATAAAAGAAGAAACAGATAAAAAAGTAGAAGAAGTAAAAGCAAAAATTAAAGAAGAAGAAAGTAAAGTAATTACTGCAGGCGAATATACATTAAAATATGGTAGGTATAAAAATTCTTTTGTCGATATTACTTTAAATACCGATAATACTTGTAGTTATAAAGATAATGATTATAAGATAGATACAACTGATTGTACTTTTGAAATAAAAAAATATTCTGGTATGGAATTTGGTGAATATGTTTCAGGATATCATATTATTTTCCATATAAGTGGTCAAGATGATAAGTATTTCTCAGTCTTTAAAAATAATGGCTTTGCTGATACTAGATCTGATGTAACGTATCAAGGTTAATTAAAGGAGTGTTTAAAAAATGAGTGATTTATTCAAAATAGATAATATTAAAAAAAGTTCTTTCTATGTAATATATGGTTTAGTAGCAGGACCTATCTGTATGTTACTTTTATTTATTACAACATTATTTGTTAAAAATGATGCTAATATGGTATTATTTCCTATCTGTGCTTTCTTTCCTATTGTATATCGTTTTATTGCTAAATTTGTAATTAAATTTAAAATAGCTAAAGGTTATATTGGTGATACTGATTATTTTGATTTCTTATCACAAGCAAGTTATTATATAGTTTATTTTATCTTTGCCTTATTTGGAGGAAGTGGAATTATTGAAGCAATTTTAGTTAGTATTTTCTTAACTAATTTATTACCAATCTTTAAATTCTTAATTAAACTTATCTTTAATATTAGTCTTGAATCTTTAGAAACTAATAATACTGGTATGGATTTTGGTGATGTTGCTTATAGTTATGCTAATGATAATGGTGGATATATCTATCAAGATAAAAATGGTAATGTTATTGGCAGAAGTTATGCTGGTTTAAACGGTGGCTTAGTTTTTGAAGATGTTAAAGGTAATGTTATAGGTTCTTCTTTTAAAGGAATGCATGATTCACAAGTATTTATGGATAAAAAAGGTAACATTGTTGGTGATGCTGTTAAAGATAATCTAGGTAATACAATGTATCGTGATAAAAAAGGTAATTCAATTGGTACTGGATATGCTAATAGTAATGGTGGACAATTCTATCAAAAAAGAAAGTGAGTAAATAATGAAAAAGAAAATATTAAGTTTATTATTAATTGGGGTTTTACTTATTAGTTTAACTGGATGTGGTAGTGAAACTGTTACAAATGGAACTACTAATAATAAGCCTGTTAAAAATAGTTTAGTATCGAAAATAAAAGTAGGTGATTATGTTAATTATCAAGCCGAAAAAGGAAAATCATATACAGCTACTAAAAATAAAACTGGTTATGATAAAGACCAAACATTTGAAGTAACTGGTGAAGAAAAATGGCGAGTAATGAGCCTTAATAATGATGGAACAATTGACTTAATTTTAGATGGTTATGCTAAATCTATAATTGATTCAGGTCTACGTTTTAAAGGCCAAATTGGTGTTGATAATTATAAAAGTGAATTAAATAATATAGCGCAAATATATGCTAATAGTAATTATGCTATATCAAGTAGAAGTATTAGTAAAAAAGATTTAGAAAATATGCTAGATATAGATGCTACCGTAAAATATTTTTTAAAAACATATGATGCTGAATCATCTTTATACACGAGAGATGAAAATATTGATACAAGTGGTTCAAAGAAAGATGTTTTAAATAGTATTAGTAAAACTTATTATAGTTCTATGACTGGTCATACTTATGGGGATACAATTAAATTAGATAATCAAGAAGTAACTTTTAATAGAAGTTATATAATGAATAATGGTTTAAATGATTGTATTACTGATGAAAATTATAAAAGCTTAATTAATAATAGTTGGGCTGTATGGCTTTATGGTGATGTTGAAACATTAATTGCTCATGATTTAAATTGGAATTCTGATTATATAGATTATGATTTACCTAGATTTAGTTATGATAGTAAATTAAATACTTATAAATATATAAGTGAAAATATTTATAAACTTTATTTAAAAGGTAGTGACGGTGCTTATACAAAAGGTGAAAGTTTTGAATACTCAGTTGATGGCAATATTAAACCAATTGTTACCTTAAAAGCAAATATAGAATTATCTAGTGGAGATGGGAGTGAGTCAAGTCCATGGATATTAAAATAAATAGATTAAAAAAATTATGTAATATATTCCTTATAGGTATATTAATGATAGCCTTAACTGGATGTGGTACTAATAACTTATCTAAGGAAGAACCTAATAATACAAATAATGTTAATACTAATACAAACGATATACCAAAGGAAGAAAATGTTAATGAAAATAAGGTTGCTTTTACTGAAGGCACATATATAGAAATAGATCCAGGTACTAAAGGAACAGAAGCCGAAGGATATAATTTAACTATAACTTTAGAAAATAATAAGGCATCTTATTATAATGAATATTGGGAAGCTAGTAAAACAGGTACTTATAAAATAGAAGGTAATAAAATAACTATTAATTATACAAAAAGTACTGGTATGACTAGTTTTGGTGAGCCATATGATGATGAAATAGATGAAGAATATATTGGTTATATAGAAAATAATAAAATTAATTTTGAATCAATGAAAGGTGAAATTGGCGTAGAAGAATATAAAAACATCTATGAATTAAAAGAAAATTAGCAATATATAAAAATTGAAGGAGAGTGATAAAAATGTATTGCAAAGAATGTGGAAGTAAATTAGATGAAGATGTGAAATTTTGTGCTAATTGTGGGGCAAAAGTAAAAGAAGATGAAAAGGATGAAAAGAAAGAAAAAAAGCATGATAAGCCAAAATGCACATGTTGTGGTTATGAAGGCGATTGGGTACTCGGACCATTACTAAGACCAATCGATTATGTTTTAGGTGCTATCTTTTTAGTAATGGGTATTGTTCCTGGTTTAATTTACATTGGTGTAGTAGCAGCAATTAGAAATAATCCCGATAATAGAGAAAAAGTATGCCCTAAATGTAATGCTAAAAATTTATGGACATTCTTTTATTAAGATGATTGAGGTAAATATGAAGAAGAAAATATTAAGTATATTATTAATTGGAGTTTTAATAGTTAGTTTAACGGGATGTGGAAGTAAAGATTCTAAAGGTGGATCTAATAATAATGGAGATTTATATCCTGTTCAAACTGGTGCAACTTGGGGCTATGTTAATGCTAAAGGAAAAATAGTAATAGAATCACAATATGATACAGCTTATGGTTTTTATGAAGACCTAGCAGCAGTTTTTAAGGACAATAAAATGGGTTATATCAATAATAAAGGCGAGTATGTTATTGAACCACAATTTGAATTACCACCAGAAAAAAGAACTTATGATTCATTTTATAGAAGTAATTTTGTTGATGGAATTGCAGCAGTTTTAACGGGTAGCATTAATGAATGCATATACATCGATAAGACAGGAAAAAATATTTTTGATAAAACTTTCTATCAATGTGGTAGCTTTGATAATGGTGTTGCTCGTGTCATGCCTGAATATGGTGAAACAATTTATATAGATAAAAATGGTAATGAAGTAGAAAAACCTGAAGAAGAAGATCTTTTCGATGTTGAAGCATCTTATAAATGGATAGGTAATGAAGAAAAATATTTCTTTGTTGATAAAGAAACACATGAACAAGTCTTTGGGGATAAGATGTATGATTATGTATATGATTTTAACAAATTAGGATATGCCAAAGTTAGAACAAAGGATGAAGGCGAAGGCATTATTGATACAAACGGAAATTATGTTTTTAAACTTGGAGAATATGATAATTATGAATTTGATTTAGATAATCCAAAAATTATATTTATTATGAAGAATAGTAGTGAAGGTTATCTTTTAACCGGATTGTATGATCTTGAAAATAAAAAAGTAATAGTGGAACCTAAGTATTCTAATTATTATATTTATGATGATGTATATCTTTTTAAAGAAGGTAAAGAAGTAGTTATTACAAAAAAAGATGGCACTATAATAGGGGATTTTAGTTTATAGGAAGGAATTTTAATTTATGAAAAAAATATTAAGTATATTATTAATAGGGGTTTTATCTTTAACTTTAATGGGTTGTGGTAATAATGGTGGAAGTAATTCTAAATTTGAATTTACGGAAGCCATGATTGAACAAAGAAATCACACTATTGGTCTTTTAGGAAGCCATACAGTTGGTGAATATTTAGACTATTGTGTTTTAGATCAAAAATGGAGTGAAGATGATAGTTATATTGCTACTGATGGAAGTGGGGCTATAATATTAACTGGTAAAGATAAAAATACGGGCAATGATATAGAAGTTAGATGGTATAAAAAATTAACTTGTGGTGGTTGCTTATCAAATGTTTACAAATTTAAAAATGGTGATGAAGAAGGCGGATACCAACAATATTTAAGCTATCTTGCTAGTTATAAAGAAGATCTTTTAAATGAAGAATAATAAAAGTAAAATATTAACAATTTTATTGTTAGCAATTATTACTTTAAGTATGACAGGTTGTGGTAAAACATTAGAAAAGGATAATGATAATGCTTCTAAAAACATTTTAGGTATTTGGCATTTAAATACTAATGTTAGAGCTAATAATGATAATTATACCAATCTTAATTCTTTGTTTGGAACTTGTCTAAAAGATAGTGATAATTCTTTAACAATTAATGATGATAATACTTTTAAATTAAATATCGGCTGTTACTATAATTTAAGTGGTAAATATAAATATGAAAATAATACTATTAGTTTTTATGATACAACTGATACAAATATTAATAATACTGATGATATAGAAAAAAATTTAGAGATAAAATTAATTAATTATAAAGATAAAGATTTAATGCAAATGTATTTATATGATTTTGAAGATGCCAAAGTTTATATTTTCTTTGAACAAACAAAAGATAATAGTTATGGTAGTAGTGATGTTCCAATTATTGAATTTGATAATGATGATAACCAAATAGGAAATGAAAATAATAAAAGTATTTCTGTTGGTGATTTTAAATTATCATTTGGAAAATATGAAATGTGGCAAGATAATGGAACATCTAGTGATTTGATTAGTACAATAGAATTAAAAGAAAATGGTGAATTTGAACTTATTTTGACAGAAGATAATAGTAAAATAAGTGGAACATATAAAGAATGTGATTTAGAAAGTTATGGTGGTTCAATTAATTATTGTTTATGCTTATATCAAGGCGATAAAAAGTATGCTAATTATAATGTAAATAATGATAATGAATTAAGTAATCAAACTACTGTTTCAAAATATATTGGTTAAATGTTCTAATAAGTTTATTATGTTGTATTTTTGCAAAAACAAAATGAAATTGCAAAAATACAACATATGCCATTTTGCAAGAATTGCTCTTGCAAGTTCACTACAATTATAGTATAATGAAAAAGCAATGGACCTCTAGCTCAGTTGGTTAGAGCATCCGGCTCATAACCGGGCGGTCGTAGGTTCGAGTCCTACGAGGTCCACCATTTAAGTGCACCTGTGGCGGAACTGGTAGACGCGCTAGACTTAGGATCTAGTGGAAATATCCGTGGGGGTTCAAGTCCCTTCAGGTGCACCAAAATTTTGAATATGTCAAGGAAACTTGTATAGAATAAAAAAGGAAATACTTAGCTATGTCAAGTTGAGTACTTACCTAACAAATTGGTAAAAGTACTTAATCTTTCAAAGATTGAGTACTATTTTTTTGCCCAAAAATAGTGAGTATAATAAATTTTAAAACAATATTTAAATTTAAGTGATTTTTTGTTTTCAAACAATAAAAATTATGTTATAACTTTATTAGAGAGTGTATTAATTTCAGAGGGTAGTGATAGTCATGCGTAAAATTCACAGAGAAATGATTAGAAAATATAAAATAGATAAATTAGGTTTCGATTTTATGGGATATTCTTTTGAATCAATTTCAGCTGAACTTGATTTACATCATTTATTAGTGCCCAAATGTGAATGTAGTAAATTAGGATATGGCAAAGGGTTTAAAAAATGGAATGTAGCGGTTTTAAATCGTTCTACTTCTCATCCTTATTTACATATTATTGGAGTTATTGATCCTGATCGCTTTGATGCAATTACGAGTGAAATGATTGATATGAAAGTTAAAGGGTTTCTTGATATTCAAAATATATTATATATAGATAGTATTTTAAATAGTTTTGAAAAAGAACATTGTGGCCGTTGGGAAAATGGTGTACCAGTTGTTAAAGAAAAATATACGAGAAGAATTTTACATAAATAAAAAGAAGTTAATAACCTTTAACTCCTTCTAATGATTCATCTTGTTTAATGAATTCATCAACATCTATTTTGGTGAATTCTTTTTTAGTGTTTCTCACATATATTTCTTTAATACCAGCATTAATAATCATTCTTTTACATAGTGCACATGGTCTTGCATTTTCCACATATTTGCCATCTTCATAATTTATGCCAACTAAATATAGAGTAGAATCAATCATTTCTTTTCTTGAAGCCGAAATAATTGCGTTTTGTTCCGCATGAACACTACGACATAATTCGTATCTTTCTCCTCTTGGAATATTTAATTTTTCTCTTGTACAATATTTTAAATCACAGCAATTTTTTCTACCACGCGGAGCTCCCACATAACCTGTCGAAATTATTTCATCATTTTTAACAATAACAGCCCCAAAATTTCTTCTTAAACAAGTGCCTCTTTCTGCTACTGCTTCCGCAATATCTAAATAATAATTTACTTTATCAACTCTCATAACATTACCTCTCTTTAAATTATAAAAAAAATAACTTATTTTGTAAATGAAATTTTAAAATATAACCATACTAAAAATGATGTGGTATGGAAAGAAAGAGTTTATATTTAAAAATAGCTATTTTTATAATATTTTTAATGGTTATTGTAAATATAGTAACTATTAGTATATTTAGTAATAAAAAAGAAGAATCTAAGGTAGATTTATGTTTTTATGAGAATGATAATAATTATGTTTTAGTCGAAAAAAATACTCTAGGCGAAAGTATAACTAGTTATTTATATAAAGATAGTTATGATAATTATTTAAGTAAAATATATGAATATGGAACCGAAAATGAACTTAAAATAGAAGATTTGATTAAAGAAGAAAAAATAGAAGATTATAATATTAAAATATCCGAAATTTGTCGCCGATACTTTAATAAATGAAAACATAAATAAAAGTTATATTTTAAGAGATAATGAATTAGTAATTTATTTTAATAATGTCGAAACTAACCCACAAGTAGAAGAGCTTCTATATCTAAAAGTAAATTATAATGAAATAAAAGATTGTATTAATTTTACCGCATCTTTAGATAAAGATTATCAAAATGAATCTGGATATGATTATACTAATGCGAAGAAAAGTGTCGCCATTACTTTTGATGATAGTCCTAATAAAAATAAAACTGATCGTATTTTAGCATCACTTCAAGATAATCATTTTCATGCAACTTTTTTTATTGTTGGCGAAAGAGCAGTCTATAATAAAGATTTACTTATAAATATTAAAAATTTAGGTAATGAAATAGGTAGTCATACTTATCATCATCAAAATATGAAAAAACTTAGTGATGAAGAAGTAATAAATGATTTTAAAAATATGAATGAATTTTATCAAAGCATATTTAACGAGAATATGAATTTAATAAGACCACCATATGGTTCTATAAATGAAAGTCAACAAACTTTACTTGATGCATCATACATATTATGGAGTCTAGACACTAATGACTGGCGTTATCGTAGTAGTGATTATTTAGTTAATTATGTAATTGATAATATTAAAGATGGTGATATTATTTTATTTCATGATGCTTATGATAGTAGTGCTTCTGCTATTGAAGAATTACTACCTATTTTATATAGTAAAGGTTATCAAGTAATGAGTGTATCGGAATTATTTAAATTAAAAAATGTTCCTTTAGAAAAAAATAAAATATATTATAATGTTAGTTAGAAGATAGCTAAATCTACATCACCAGCATTATCATCTAGCTCAGTATATAAAGATAAGGCACCACCAACTAAAAATACTAAAGTTGTAATTAATCTTTCCATCGCAATTCTTTGTCTATTTGCATCTTTACTTTTACTTAAATTTAAATCTTGAATAGCAATAATTACATAATAAATATAAATAAGTAGGGCAATTATTAAAAGAACAACATTTATTTTACGACCATTTAAGCGATCTTTTTTATTACCTTCATAAATATATTTTTCTTCAAAACTATTAGCAATAATGGCAAATGTTACAATAAAATAATATATATACCAAATAATATCTTCTTCTTTTAATAATTTTAAATCGCGTAAGTAATCCTTCATATTAAATTGTATTTAAAAAAGAAATAAATTATTTGGTAACTTATTTCTTTTTCTTGCTTTTTACTAAATAATCATTTAATTTAGTAATTCTTAATCTAAAACTTGCGATGATAAATACTAAAGATGCTATTACTAAAATAATACCAGTTATAATATCAAAGATAGATGTATTACTAATAAATAGATAAATACTAAATAATATGCCCAAGATACCTATAATAAGTAATCTAGTTAATCTTAATTTTAAATCTTTACCTATATCTGTTTGATAAAATTCTTCTTTTAATTTATTTCTTTCTTCTTTACTTAAAGAATATATTTTCAATCGATACATTATACCACCTAAATAAATATTAGCATTTATTTATCTTTCTTGCAATAATTTCCTAAAGCATTTATAATTATCAAAGAAAGGGATTATTATGTTAATTAACTTAGATGAATTAAATTATAAAAATGTCATAGAGTTTAATGAAACTTTAAATGATTATGATGGTACTGATAAAAGAATATATGGGGTAAAAGATTTAAATATTAAAGGGTCTATTTCCGAAAATAGTAATAATGATATTAGTTTAAATGCTATTGTATCTGGTCAAATATTAATTGAAGATTCTATCTCTCTCGATAAAGTTTGGTATAAAATAAATACCAAAATAGAAGAAAATTTAGAAGATTTAGTGGAAAATTATGAAGGAAGTTATCAAAATAGTCAAAATACACTTGATTTAAAGCAAATTTTATGGCAAAATATTGTATTGGAAGTTCCCATTAGTTATACTACTGTAACTAATAAGAATCTTAAAGGTAATGGTTGGGAATTAGGAAGTGGAGAGAAATCACAAGATATTGATCCACGACTTCAAAAATTAGAAGATTTATTGAAAGGTGATGATTAGTTATGGCAGTTCCTTTTAGAAGAACAAGTAAAACTAAAAAGAATATGAGAAGAACTCATTTAAAAAAAGAAGTTGGCTCAGTTACTACTTGTCCAAAATGTGGTGCTCCTTTAAGACCACATAGAGCATGTACTAAATGTGGTAATTATAAAGGTTCAAACGTTTTAAAAGTTGAAGAAGAAAATTAATTAGTAACCAATTTGGTTGCTTTTTTCATTAAAGGTGAGTTATATGTTAAAAGATTTTATTAATTTACTTTTTTTAAAGCCAGAAGAAAGCTTTAAAGAAATATATGAATCTATTAATATATTAGAAAGCAAATCTAGTAATCTTTATTTTGCTTCTTTTAAGTATGCATCTTTAAATGATTTATTAAATTATGATAATGATATAGATAAACTACAAGAACAAGTTAATAAATTAAAAGAATTAATAAATAATATATTAAAAGAAAATGAAAATATTAATTTAAAAATTATTACTAATCTTTTAGGATCATCTTTTCTAACCTTAGTATCTTTTGCTTTAATTATAACAAATATTCCTTTATTAATTACTATTCTTTTGTTTTTAATTAATTTCTTAATGGCTTATCGTTTTGCTTATTTATCTGATTCGTTTATGAAAGTAGCAGAAAAAGATAAAAGAAATAGTAAGATTGCTTTAAATGAATTACAAAGAATAGAAAATATTTTGCATAATACTAAAAGAAATAATTTAAAGAGTGAGAAAGATAAAAATGAATCAACATTTACTAAAGATTTAGATTTATTTAATAAAGCCCAAGAAGTATTAAATAATTATTTTGATAATAATATTATCTTACCAATGGATAGCAATACTATAATGTATTTAATAAAAATGCTTCAAAGTGATTTAAAAACTGATGAGTGTGATTTAATGAAATTGTTAGAAATGGCAAAACAAAATAATCATACAATAACTTTAAAAAGAATTAAATAATTTTCAAATGAGATTTTTTGTAATTCTTATATAAAATTTATATAAAGAAAAAAGAAACCTCAGTTTCTCTTTCCCCCATTAACAACGGAATTTAATTACATATTCATAATATCATATTTTAATATGCTTGTAAATATGTAACCATTATATTTATATGCTTTTTTTAGGGCAATTATACATTTTATTTTATATTATTAAAAAAGTTTGAATTAATTCCTGTAAATTCAGTATATCGTTTTCCTACTGGAAAATGTTTATATTTAGATTTAACCACATTGACATTAATGCTTTTTAATATGGTATTTATTTGTTTTGTTATATCCTTTAACTGTCTTTCTTTAGACTTTAAACCTGATTTATAAGCTTTACCAGATTCTATTTTTTTAATAAAACTAGATATTTCCATATCATATGTAGACAATTTTGAAATAGCATTTTTCATTTCGTTGATTTTTTTGGGATTTTCCACATTAATAACTGATTTACTTAAAATTATATTATATTTTGAATATATTTCGACTAATTCAGAATAAAAATTAGTGTTTTTATCAATATGTTTTAGCATTTTATATAAAATATATATTATTTTTGAAAGATCTAATTTAGTTGAATTATTTGAGTTGAAATTATCACTGCCAAAATATTCTTTTAAACTATTCATTAAAGATCCCATTATATTTATTTGTTGTTTTTTTATATCTACTTTATTTCCGGTTTTATCTATATATGAAGGATTAACTAGTGGCAATTCATATTCAAACTTAGGATTACCATTAATATTATAATTTAATACATTATAACAATATATAGGTTGGTTATGTGCTAACATATTTCTAAATTCACCTAAATAACATAATAAAGTTTTAAAATTGTTAACCATTTTCTTTTCATAATTTAATTGTTTTGGTGTTTTTCCTCTTTTTTCTTCTGACAAATTAAGATTTGTAAAAAAATTTAAACATCTTAAAAATATCTTATATGAATCATCTGAATTTAAATTTGCCATTGCATAATATGTTTGATTCATCGCTAATTCGTTAATAATAATCCAGTATGGAACAATTAAATGTTGATCTCTTTTTCGTTTTATTGGTTTTGATTTTTGGTTATCATATTTATCGATTATCAATTTCATTGTATCAAAAGATTTTGATTTTAAAGAATTGGTATTATAATTATCCATATTCACTAAATAATTTGGTTCAGCATTTTTGTCATTAAGATAAGAAATAAAAATGTTTTTTATACTTTCTTCTACTATTAAAGTATATTTTAATAACATCATTCTTAATTCATGTTCAAATTTATACATTCTTACGAAATCAGTATACAATGTACCTTGATTATAGATATGATGGTGGTATTTTATACTTTTTATTTGCTCTTCTTTTTCTAACAAAGTTTGACCACTTAATCCATATTTTTTACATATTTTATTGCATATTGTTTCGTACAATTTATCATCAGAAACATCATTTTTTATTTGAAATGATGTTTTATAAAATTCAACTTTTACTTTATTAACAATGTTATTTTTTATTTCATCAATAGTATCCTCGTCATAAGTAAAAAGATTCTTATAAGCATTTATAACTTGAAAATAACTATATTTTGTAAATAAAGTTTTTTCTCCTCTTCTAAATATAATTCCTTTATTTTTTGCAATTTCGATAAGTTTACTAGTTGAATTTGTTTCCATAATGTAGCCTTTCTTATAGAAATATTATATCATTCTTAAATAAAAATTCTATATTTTTACCATCTAAATATCCAAAGCAATTATGAGTTGCTTTTTGTCAAAAACATGTCAATTTACTATGAATGAAAAATAAATTGGGAATATTTATTTACTTTTAAAGTAGCTTATAGTACAATAGTGGTAGACAGTGGATAACTGTGGCAGAAAGTGGGTGATATAAATGTTCATGGGAGAATATCATCACAACATCGATGAAAAGGGCAGAATTGTTTTACCTGGTAAATTTAGAGAAGACAGAACAAAGATTGTAGTTACTAGGGGACTTGAAAAATGCCTTTATCTATATACGATGGAAGATTGGGAAAAAGTAGTTAATAAATTAAATGAATTACCTTTTACCAAAAAAGATGCACGAACATTTATGAGATCATTTTTTGCCGGTGCCTCTGTATGCGAATTCGACAAAATGGGTCGAATCAATATTACCTCCCCATTGGTTAGTTACGCCAATCTTACGAAAGAATGTGTAGTGATTGGCGTAAATGACCGTATTGAAATATGGGATAAGGATTTATTTGAATCATTTATGGATGATAACTCTTCTAAATTAGAAGAAATTGCCGAAAATTTATTTGAGGTATCTAGTGAAGCATTATAGTGTTCTCTTAAATGAAATAATTGATTCATTAAATATAAATCCGAAAGGTATTTATGTTGATGCTACTTTAGGTTATGCTGGTATGAGTAAGAAAATACTTGAAGCATTAGATAAAGATGGAATGCTTATTGGTATTGATCAAGATAGAGATGCTCGTGAAGATGCTGAAGTAGAACTAAAAAAAATTGGTAGTAATTACCAAATATTACCGATAAACTTTGTTGATATGAAGAAATCTTTAGAAGATTTAGGGATAGACAAAGTTGATGGTATTATCTTTGATTTAGGTTTTTCATCACCCCAAATAGATGATGAAAAAAGAGGATTTTCCTTTATGAAAGATGCACCTTTAGATATGCGAATGAATCAAGATGAGGAGTTTAATGCTAGTGATTTAGTAAATAATGCATCAGAAGAAGAGTTAACGAAATACTTTTATGAGTATGGGGAAGAGAAATTAGGAAAAGTAATAGCGAAGAAAATAGTGAACGTGAGAAAATCAAAAAAAATAATGACAACTTTAGAATTAGTCGATATAATTAAAAGTGCTACTGGTGCTAATTACTTTTATAAAACTCATCCCGAAAGAAAAATATTTCAGGCATTAAGAATTGCCGTTAATAATGAACTATCAGTATTAGAAAGTGTTTTACCAGATGCCATTGATTTACTAAAGAGTGGTGGTAGACTTTCAGTCATTACTTTTCATTCCTTAGAAGATCGCATTGTCAAAAATACTTTTAAAAAGTATAGTGAAGTTAATGAAATATTTAAAGGATTACCTGATATACCAGATGAGTATAAACCAAAAATTAAAATAATTAATAAAAAACCTATCTTACCTAGTGAAGATGAGTTAAAAATAAATAGTAGAAGCCATAGTGCTAAACTTAGAATAGTAGAAAGGATTTAATAATGCAAAGAAGAAAGAAAACAAGATTAAAATTTTTAAAGGGAGAAAAATTCATGTATGTAATACTTTTATTACTTCTTTTAGCAATACCTACTGTTAATGTTTTTTCGAAAGCATTATTAAGTGAAACTAATATTAAAAACGAAAAGATTAAAAGTAAAATAGAAAAACAAGAAGATATTAATGAAAGTTTAGAAATGCAAATAAATGAACTAGTTAGTATGGAAAATATCCAAAAAATAGCCGATGAGTATGGACTTTCATATATAAGTGGTAATATAGTAAAAGTAGATGGACAAAATAGTGAAATAAATGATACAGAAGAATTAGGAGAGTAAGATTATGAGAAAAGTTACAGTAAAAATACCAAGGATATTAATTTTTATTGTGGCTTTTTTATTTGTAGCCATTATTGGAAGATTATCTTTTATTGCATTAAGTAATAATATTGATGGAATTAACTTACATGAATTTGCTAGCAACAGAAATACTAAAAGTAATGTTATCTATGCTAAAAGAGGTAATATTTATGATAGTAGAGGTAATATGTTAGCATCAACAGTTAATTCTTATAAAATTATTGCTTACTTAGAGCCTAGTAGAACTACTGATCCAAAGAAACCTCAACACGTCGTAGATATTGAAGGTACTGCTAAAATGCTTAATGAAGAACTTGGGATAGATTATGATAAAGCAGTTAAACTTTTAAGTAAGGAAGGTATTTATCAAACTGAATTTGGTAGTAAGGGTAGTGGCATATCTGAGGCTAAAAAAAATGAAATAGAAAAATTAAATATGCCAGGAATAGATTTTATTCAAGGCCAAAAAAGACATTATAATATGGGACAATTTGCCTCATACATTGTAGGCTATGCTAAAACGCAAGAAGATGGCGATATTGTAGGAGAACTTGGCATTGAATCTTATTATGATAAAGAACTATCTGGTACAGATGGTAAAACTACTTATCAAACTGATGCTTATGGCTATACTCTTCCCAGTGCGGAAGTAATAACTGAAGATGCGGTTGATGGGGCAGGAATCTATCTTACTATTGATAATCGTATTCAATGGTTTGCCGAAACTCTAACACGTAATTTAGCGGCAGAATATGATATGGACTTTATGGTGTTTTCGGTAATGGATGCGAAAACTGGTGCTATTGTAGCAAGTTCTACTTATCCTAATTTTAATCCAAATGATTTAAGCACTTTGGAGATTTATACTAATCCACTTGTGTCTTACGAATATGAACCTGGTAGTGTTATGAAAATATTTTCGTGGGCAACAAGTATAAATGAAGGTAAATATGATGGCACTAAAACTTTTAAATCAGGTTGTCGTGAAATAGCAGATGCGAAAATTTGCGACTTTAACGATTATGGTTTTGGCGAAATTAACTTTGATACTGGTTTTGCATATTCATCTAATGTTGGCGCTACTTATATTGGTGAGTCTGTTGGTAGTGCTACTTTAACTGATTATTATAAAAAATTAGGATTTAGTAAAAAAACAGGGATAGAACTTGCTAATGAAGTATCTGGTAAAGTAAATATTAAATATAAAACAGACCTCGCAACTGCAGCCTTTGGTCAAGGTATTACAGTTACGCCAATTCAAATGTTACAAGCGCTATCTTCAATTACTAATGATGGTACTGTTTTAAAACCTTATGTTGTTGATAAAATAGTTGGTGATGATGGCGAAATTATCTATGATGGTAAAAGAACAGAAGTTGCTAAAGTATTTAGTAAAGAAACAACTGATTATATGCAAAAATTAATGCATAATGTTGTTTATGAAGGACTAGAAAGTAATAAAATGTATCGGCCAACGCTTACAAATATGATGGGTAAAACAGGAACTGCCCAAATAGCATCACCAAATGGTGGATACTTAAAAGGTAGTTATGATTATGTTCGTTCTTTTGCGGGAATATTTCCAGAAGAAGATCCAAAATATATTGTTTATGTGGCTGCTAAACAATTATCATCATCTAGTGCAAGACCAATCGCCGAACAACTTACGAAAGCAGTCGATGATATCGTATCTAATTTAGGTATAGAAAATTCTTCTCAAGAAATAAATACTAAAGTAATTAAACTAGATAATTATATTAGTAAAGATATGAATACTACAGTAGAAGATTTACAAAATAAAAAATTAAAAGTATATAAACTTGGAACAGGTAGTTATGTTATTAATCAATACCCATTAAAAGGTGGCGAAGCCTTAGAAGGTAGTAAAGTATTTTTAGTAAGTAATAAACATGATTATGTAATGGAAGATTTAACTGGCTGGAGTTTAAGTGAAATTATGACTTATGCAAATCTTCTTGGTATAGATGTTAAAACAAATGGTTATGGTTATGTAACTACACAAAGTATACCAGTAGGAACAACTATTAGTAATGATCAAGTATTAGAAGTAACATTAAGTAAATAAACATATTATTGAATTTGTATAATAATATGTTTTTTTGTGCAAACTAATTTTGATAATAGAAGGGAAGAATAAAATGACAAATTTATTAGAACTTGCTAAACAAGTAATAATTGAAAATCCTAATACTTTAGATAGTATCTATCTTTTTGTTGGACTAGGAATAATAAGTATCGTAGTCATTGTTTTAGTAATAAATAAAATGATGAAAGATAAAAAAATAAAATAAGTGTCAATTATTAACAGAGATAAAAAATCATATTGACTTTATAAATTCGGGGGGGGTATACTTATAATAAGAAAGGAAAAACGTTTACAAATTAAACAAACGATTTTAAAGAAAGGAAGAGGATATTATGAAAAAATTAAAATTGTTTTTAACATCGATAATTGCTATGTTCGTAGCAGTAGTTGGTGTTCATGCTGCTGGAATTACTGGTGGTGATGCTTCTGACTGGCATGAACGTGATTGGGAATCTATAGTAACAAGTGATAATGATGTAGTTACAATAAAATTAACTCATGATTCAAATGCTGGACTACAAGTAAAAGCCGGCGAAAAAGTTGTTTTAGACTTAAATGGTAACACTTTAACTAACTGGTGTGATGGACAAGCTGATCATTGCGGACTTAATAATTATGAAGTTGCAATTGATATTGCGGAAGATGCTGAATTAACAATTATTGATACATCTAGTAATCATGCTGGTAAAGTTACTTTAGCAGATGATACTAACAGAATGTCAACTATTGTAAATAATGGTAAATTAACTATTGAAGCTGGTGAATATTTAATAAATGCAGAAGCAGATAATGGATTATCTACAATTTATAATTATGGTGAAATGATAGTAAATGGTGGTACATTTAAATCATTAAAAGAAGGAGCTGCTGCTATCCATAATGATGGTACACTTACTATAAATGATGGTGATTTTTCAACTGGAATAGCTAAATCTTGGGCAGTATCAAATAATGGTAGTGCTACAGTTAATGGTGGTACATTTACTCAAAATTATGATTATTCAGTTTTAGTTAATACTAAAGAAATGACAATTACAGATGGAGAATTTAAAACTGCTGGAGAAGATGAACATAACTCATTAATTACTAACCAAAAACAAGGTGATAATAACGCAGAATTAACAATAAAAGGTGGCGACTTTGATGCTGAATTGTTATTTTATAACCAAGGTGAAGATGAATTAAATGTTCTTGGTGGTAATTATTCAGAAGATTCAAATATAGCAACTTACATTGATAATAATCATGAAGTAGATGAAAATGGTAATGTTGTATTAAAAGATGCTGATTATAGTGAATTAGAAAAAGCATTAAAAGATGCTAAAGCAGTTGATAAAACAAAATATACAGAAGAAACTGTAAAAGCATTAGAAACTGCTATTAAAAATGCTGAAGCAGTACAAAAAGATTTAAAAGCTGATGAACAAGATAAAATTGATCAAGCTGTAAAAGAATTAAATGATGCTATAAAAGGATTAAAAGAAGTATCAGCATCAGTAACAACTCAAACTACAAAACCTGAAGAAGAAAACCCTAAAACTGGTGATAATATTTTAATGTATCTAGGTTTAGGACTAGCAAGTGTTGCAGTTGCTGCATTAAGTGTTAAAAAGCTTAGAAAATCTAACTGATTTAAAAAATTAAAATTATATGAAAAACATATTGCTTGATATAAGTAATATGTTTTTTGATGTCAAATAAAATGATAAATGAAAAAACGCGATTGACTTTATAAATTCGGGGGGGTATCCTTATAGTAGGAAAGGAGAAAACTGAAAACAAAATAGTTTTAAAGAAAGGAAGAGGATATTATGAAAAAATTAAAATTATTTGTAACAGCAATTATTGCTATGTTAGTTGCAACAGTTGGTGTTCATGCTGAATGTGAAGCTACATTAAATGGTGATTGTAGAACTACTTTACAAGATGCTATTAATGATGCTAGTACTAGTGCTGAATCAACAATCATTTTACAAAGTGATGTAACTGCAACAACATTATTAAAAATTGATAGTAATAAAAATATTACGATTGATTTAAATAATCATAACATCAAAAGAGCAAGTTCTGCAGTATTTTCTGTTGAAGGCGGAATATTAACTTTAACTGGTAAAGGTACTGTTGAGATTACTAGTGTAAATAGTAGCAGTTCAGCTATTCAAGTTATAGATTATCAAGGTTCTGCAACTAAACTTGAAATTGATAAAGATGTCACTGTAAAAGGTGGTTATGCCATTGGAGTTTTTGGTCAACAATCTACTAATCTTGTAAAAGTTACTAATACTCAAATTATAGTTAAAGGAACTTTAGAAGGTGTTTCTTATGAATCAAATGGAGTTCAAAAAGTTGGTGGAGCATTAACTATACTTGGTGATGTTGGCAAAACTACTGGTGGTGCAATTCCAGGCTTTGTAGCTCCAAAAATAACTATTGAGTCAACAGCAAAATTAACAGCTACAGGTGCTGCTATATATCAAGCTGGTGATTCAGATATTACTATTAATGGTGCATATATTGAAGGTAAATCAGGCATTATTGTTAAAGCTGGTACACTAACATTAAATAATGCAAAAGTTCATGCAACTGGAGAAGCAAAAACTACTGAAGGAAATGTTGGTGGATATACAACAACAGGCGCAGCTATTCAAGTAGAATCAAATAACAGTTATGCTGGAAATGTTAAAGTAAATATTAATGGTGGAGAATATACCAGTGATAATGGTTATGTATTTAATGAATATTTAGCTACAGGCGCTGATGAAACTAATGTAGTTGATATAAAAATAACTGATGGTACATTTGTTGCTAATTCTGAAGATGGAAATGCATTAAGCGTATCAGAAGCATTTAATACAAAATATGAAGAAAAACCATTTATTGAAGCAGGTGTAGTATTTACTAATAATGGTGAAGCTGCTGAAGATGTATTAGCTTATACTAATAATTTAGGTATTTCTGAAAGTGGTGTAGTAGGAACAGTACATAAAATTAAAATTACTGATCCTAAAAATGGTAAAGTAGAAGCAAATAATGATGCTGCTGAAGATGAAGAAGTAGTTGTAAAAATTACAGCTGATAAAGGTTATGTAATTAATTCAGTTACTATTACTGATAAAGATGGTAAGCCAGTAACATTTACAAGTGCTGATAGTGGAGTTAAGTTTAAAATGCCAGCAAGTGATGTAACAATAACTGTAGAATTTAAAAAATCAGAAACCCCAGTAGAAACAGATAAAACTGAAACAACTGAAAAAACTGAAACTACAGAAAAAACAGAAGAAAATCCAAAAACTGGTGATAACATTTTAATGTATCTAGGTTTAGGACTTGCCAGTGTTGCAGTAGCTACATTAAGTGTTAAAAAATTAAGAAAAACTAATTAATTTGAAAAGTTAAATTAAATGTAAAAACATATTGCTTTAAAGAAAGTAATATGTTTTTTTGTGTCAAGAAAATTGTTAAACTAAAAATTGTGGTTGACTTTGCAATTTCGGGGGGGGGTATACTTATGGTAGGAAAGGAGAAAACTGAAAACAAAATAGTTTTAAAGAAAGGAAGAGGATATTATGAAAAAATTAAAATTATTTTTAACATCAATAATTGCTATGTTTGTAGCAGTAGTTGGTGTACATGCTGAAGGGTTAGTATTAGGTAATGGTGGTTTGACTGGATTAACAGTTCAAGAAACACCTAGTGCAGAAGGAGCAAATTACAAAACTGTTAAAGTAACAGTTCGAGTTGATCAAGATACAATTGATACAATTTTAGCTGAAAGTCCTGGTTATCAAGATGCTGATAGTGAAAATGGAAAAGCTAGTTTAGGTATTTTCTATATTAGTATTGATCCAGGTATTGAAAAAGGTGGTAAAACTTTTGATAACCATTATGCATATACATCAGCTGATTGTGATTTTACTTGTGCTATGGCTAAAGCTAGAGCAAATGCTGATGCTCAAAATGCAACAAATAAACATGATGATTATACAACTATATGGACACTAGGAGTACAAATTCTATATAACAAAGATGGAGTTTGGACTAAAATTGATGCAACTGGAGATGGCACAAAAACAATAAAACAAGAATTAGAAGATCTTACTAAGAAGACTGATTTAAAATATGGTGAAGATTTTATCTTTGCGGTTCCAGAAAGTGATACAGCTTGGGTATGGAGAACTACTGAAGGAGAAGACGTTAATTATACTTGTGTAAGAGTTACATATGATATTGAATTCCCTATAACTGCATCAAATGGGGAAAGATCATATTATTATCCAACAATTGAACAAGCATTAGCAGAAGTAGAAAAAACTGGTGCAACAGATATTACTGTTTATAATGATACAGAAGTAGAAGAAAAAGTTACTGTACCTACTGGTGTAACTATTAAAACTGCTAATAATGCTACATTAACATTCAAAAGTGATGTTACAATTGAAGCTGGTGCTGAAGTTACTGGTGATAAAGTTGTATATGCTGAAGGTGCAACAGTTACAAAATATTATGCTGTAACAACTGAAGCTGAACATGGTAAAGTAACAGTTGATAAAGCATCTGCTCAAAAAGATGAAGTAGTTAAAATTACTGTTAAAGCTGATGAAGGTTATGAATTAGACAAATTATATGTTGATGGCAAAGAACAAACTGAATTAACATTTAAAATGCCTGAGAAAGACGTAGTTGTTAAAGCAACATTTAAGAAAGTAGCAACACAAGAATCTACAACTGATAAAACTGAAACAACAGAAAAAACTGAAGAAGAAAACCCTAAAACTGGTGATAATATTTTAATGTATCTAGGTTTAGGACTAGCAAGTGTTGCAGTTGCT